>JBNMHE010000012.1:0-20285 GCA_050872585.1 Rhodocyclales bacterium
GGGCAGCAGCACGCATGAAGATCGCTTGGAAAATATCCGCTTGGCTTACCAAAAATACCGCATTTTGTTGGACCCGCACACCGCCGATGCCTTAAAAATTGCCCGAGCGCAAAAAACACAACACAACAAAATTATTGTGTTGGAAACCGCACAAGCGGCAAAATTTGAAAAAACCGTGCGCAAAGCTCTGGGATTTGCGCCAGCGCGCCCAACGGCATTCAATTTTATTGAACAAAAACAACAATTTTTCAGCGTGTTGCCCAATGCAACCCAAGCGGTGAAAGAATTTTTAGAACAACACGCCGGATAAAAATCTCATTTTTGAACATTTAAAAAAATCCACGGTCAACGTTTCTTTTTTTCAAAAAAAATGGGCGTTGACCGTGGATTTTTTTGCAAGTGAATGCGTTGATTTAAATTTAACACATTGATTTTTAACATAAAAATAATTTTAAACCCACAACAACAAAAAGCATTGACAATCCAAAACGAAACGATTATATTTTCGCCTTTCTTACCAATTAAGAATTGTTTTTATTTGCAAAATGAATGCTGTTGTTAAAAAATCGCCAAGAAAAGATTCTTTTGAAGCAGGCGTAATTTTGATGCAAGAATCTTTGAAAAAAGAAGGTTTGGATAGTTATTTTGCCAATGGCCAAGACCCTTTGCACGCGGCTTTTTTGGCAAAAGCGGCTTTGCACTCTGGCAGCAGTGGCAAGCCTTTGATGGGTGATTCTGCGCGCCAAGCATTTGCGGCTTTAAAAAATGAAAATCGCACAGGCAAAGGCTTGGCGTATATTCACGTGCCGTTTTGCCAAACGCGCTGCCTTTATTGTATGTTTTACCAAAATCCTTTGGATGAAGAAGAAAGCCGTGTTTTCACCAAAGCTTTAATCAAAGATTTGGCAGCTTGGGAAAACGAAAACGCGCAAAAAAGCGGTTTGATTCACGCACTTTATTTTGGCGGCGGCACGCCAACGGCGCTTTTGGCAGATGATTTAAAAGAAATTTTGCTTGCTTGCAAAAAATATTTGCCGCTTGCCAACGATTGCGAAATTACCTTGGAAGGCCGCATTTTTAATTTTGGTGATGACAAAATTGAAGCGGCATTAGAAGGCGGTGTGAATCGTTTTTCATTAGGCGTGCAAACCTTTGATTCAACCATTCGGCAATCGGTTTTGCGTGTGGATGGCAAGGATGAAATTATCCGCCGTTTATTCAAAATGCTCTCTTACGACAACGCCGCCGTGGTGATTGATTTGATTTACGGCTTTCCCGGTCAAACCATGGCGGTTTGGGAAGACGATGTCAAAACCGCGGCAGAATTGCCGTTGGATGGCGTGGATTGTTACCAGTTAAACGTTTTTAATCAATCGCCTATGGCGCGCTACATTGAAAACGGCAATATGCCTGCGGCAGCCAATACCGCGCAAAAAGCCGATATGTTTGCGCGCTCGGTTGAAATGTTAAGCCATGCGAATTGGCAACGAATCTCCAACAACCATTGGCGAAAAACGCATCGTGAACGCAATATTTACAACGAACTGGGCAAAAGCGCTTGCGATTGTTTGGCTTTTGGCGCTGGCGCTGGCGGGCGTTTAAAAGGACATGGTTTGATGATGGAGCGCCAACTTAAAACGTGGTTGGATTGGGTTGAACAAAATCAACGCCCCGTTGCTTTTGTGTCGTTGCCTGAGCAAAACGGCGTGTTGTTGAAGACGATTTCATCACAAATGGAATTGGGCAGTATTTCTTTTTCAAAGTTAGAAAAAGAATTTGATGTGCCGCTAACGGAAATTTTTCAACCGATTACCCAACAATGGATTGAAGCGGGTTTATTCACCCAACAAGGCGAGTGGTTTTACCAAACAATCGCCGGACAATTTTGGCATGTAACGATGGCGCAACTTTTATTGGATTTTCTCAAAAAGCATTTATCCCAAGAAAACGCGCCGTGATTTTTTCAAAAAATCCACGGTCAACAACCAAAAATTTTCAAAATCAAATGCTCACAGTTCTTAAAAAGTTTTTTTTAACCTTTTTGGAGAACAGCGATGAATACTTTTGAAAAAACTCTCTTGGCAAGCGCCATTGTGGCGGCGTTTGCGCCCGCAGTTGTTGCCGAAGAATTGCAAACGCAATCGGTAAAAGTTACCGCTTCTCGTGCGGAGCGCGAATTGATGGATGTGAATATGTCCGTCTCCGTTATCACAAAAGAAGATATCAAACGCCAAGGTGCTAGAACAGTTGGCGAGATTTTGCAAAATGTGCCGGGCGTGCGCATCAACAACGATGGCGGGCAGGGCATCAAACGCGCGATGATTCGCGGCAATGATGCTTTTCAAACCTTGGTTTTAATTGATGGGCAAAAAATCTCGGAACAAAAATCCATGTCCGGTTCGCCCTTTTTAATTGCGCCTGCGATGATTGAGCGAATTGAAGTCATCAAAGGTCCCGCTTCGGTTTTATACGGCTCAGAAGCCTTGGGCGGCGTGATTAATATCATCACCAAAAAAGGCGGCGACAAAGCTTTGTCTGGCGATGTTTCTTTGGGTTACAACAGCGCTTCCAAGGGCAGAAGTGGCGCGGCATCGCTTTATGGCGCGCAAAATGGTTGGCATTATCGCGTGGGCGTGGCAGCAGATAAAAACAGCGCTTTGGATACGCCAGAAGGCAAAATGCCCAATTCTTATTTTCAATCGCAAGCCGCTAATCTCTTTTTGGCTTATGACCTGAGCGACAAAACGCAACTTGGGGCAACGCTGGATTATTACAAACTCAAATTTGGTTCCGGGCAATTTGGTTATGAAGGTTTTGCCGTGGATGTGCCGAAATGGGAACGCTACAAAGTGGCGTTGTTTGGCGAAATGAAAAACATTTCCCAAAACTTGGTGCGCGCGCGGGCAGACGTGTTTTATCAAGGCAATGATAAGGAAATGATCAACGCCGTGCCGATGAATGTTAATGCGGGCATGATGAAAATGAGCGGCTTTATTTGGCCTATTGCTGATAATTCAACTGACCAATGGGGCATTGCTTTACAAACCGATTGGCAGTTGGCTGACAAGCATTATTTGATTTTTGGTTACGACTACAACCGCGATAATTTGTTGGCAGATAGCCTAACGAATAGCAACTATACGATAACGATGACTAGGCGTGGCACAACTAGCAGAATTTTTGGCATCAATAAAAATGAAAACTACGATGGCTATCAATCCAAGCACGCCATTTATGCCAATATGGAAAGCCAGTTGCCAAAAGATTTTGTTTTGAATTACGGCGTGCGTTATACGCGGGTTTACTCCGATATGAATCAACTTGACCGCTTAAAAAACACCACAACGCACGAAAAAACCAGCGATGGCAAAGCCGTTTTTAATGCGGGTTTGTCTTGGCACGGCATTGAAGATTTAACGCTTCGCGCGGCATTTTCTCAAGGGTATTTGTTTCCGCTTTTGCAACATTTGTATGTGCCAACCAATATGGGCAGTGCAAGTAGCACGTGGAATAACCCAGATTTAAAACCGGAGACTTCCAACAATTTTGAAGTGGGTGCGCGTTTTCTGCGCGATGGCGTGTCGGTGGATGGCACGGTGTTTTATACCGATTCGGATAATTTCATCGCGACACAAAGAATTGAAAGCGGCGCAAACAAAGGCGCTTACAAATATTACAACGTTGCCCAAGCCAAAACGCTGGGCTTGGAACTTGCCACATCGTGGGATATTCACCAAAGCGGCATTGAACCTTATGTAACGGCAACCGTTTTAGACCGCCGATATATTGTTAATGGCAAAACTTCACGCAAAACAGGGCAACCCACCGCTTATGGGCAATACGGCGTGCGTTGGAATTATCCTGCGGCAGGAGCGATTTGGCGCTTGGATGCGTATGGTTACAGCCAAAACCGCCTCAAATCAAGCGCTTATTCTTTGGGCGGCGCCACCACGTGGAATTTGTTGGCAGGTGTCACTTTTGGCAAAGGCGAACAATTTGATTTGGATTTGTCGCTTTATAACTTAGGCGATAAAAAATACCAATACGATGCTTCCATTTATGAAGCCGGGCGTTCCTTTGCTTTGAAATTCAATGCACGGTTTTAATCCAAAAGAATGAAACAGAAAAAAATACGCCATTGGGCAGCGCGCGAACTCGTTTTAATCGGCGTTTTTGCCGCTGCCACCAAACTTTCAAGCCTGTTGATTGCTTTGGCTGGTGGCGGGATGAATCCCATTTCACTCATTGCCAAAAATTTGGTGTTTTCAACACTTTTGATTGTGCTTTTAACCAAGGTTCCAAAAAGTTGGACGCTTTTTTTGTTCACCTTGGTGAGTTTGATTGTGAGCGTTTGCTTGATGGGTGGCAGTGTGGTTTTAATGCCTGCCGCACTTTTTGCCGCATTGCTTGCCGAATTGGCTGTTTTTTATTGGGTGGCTTCAAACAAAAATGGAGCGTGATTTTTGCCGTTGCTGTTTATGATTTTTCAAGCAAAGCGGTCTCTTTATTCGTTTCCTATTTGTTTATGCGGGAAAGCCCAGCGCTCATTGCCATTGTTATTCCCATTGTGTTGTTGGGTTATTTGGGTTCCTTGTGTGGTTTGTGGTTTGGCTTTAAAACAGTTGGAGAATTAAAAAATGCCGGCTTTATTCGCTAATTCTATGCAATTAGCCAACGCAACAAGTCTTTGGTGGCATTTGGATGCCCGCACCAAACTAGCCATCACCGTTTCTTGCGCCGTTTTAACGGTGGCTTGTTCGGGGTTTGTTGCCCAAATGGTGTTGTTTTTGTCGACCTTAATTTACGCCTTATTTTTGCGCCGCCCGATTTTGTTGATTGTGGTTTATGCCGCCATGGCGTTGATGATTGCCATTGCCACGCTTTGCGCAGTGGGTATGGGCTATTTTTTGCCGAAGATGGGCGGAGTTTCTATGAAATCCTTGGTTATTCCATTTTTGCGCGCTTTAACGATGATGAACGTGGTGTTGGTGTTGGCGCTAACCACGCGTGTGGAACATTTGCTCATCACATTGGAACGCTTGCGCTTGCCTTTTTGTGTGTTTTTGCCCACCGCCGTGATGTTGCGCTTTATTCCAACCTTCACCAAAGACATTCAACAAGTTTGGGAAACTTTGAAAATCAAAGGTTATCCATTGGGAATCAAAATGCTCACGTTGCGCCCGTTTTTGTCTGCCCGTTTGGTTTTGATACCCATTTTGTTTCGCGCCTTAAAAACTTCTGAATCGCTTGGTGTGGCGGCTGAATTAAAAGGCTTGGGTTATTTTGATTGCCCCATTCGCCAAGATTTTAAAACCCTAACCAGCTTGGATGCTAGGCTTTGGGCATTGTTGATTTTGCTTGCCCTTGCCACGATTTTCTCCGAAGTTTTCTTTAGAAACCTTTCTGTGTTAAGCGGCGTTGCAATGCCCTGAAAAAAACAATGATTAGTTTTCAAAACGTTTCTTACCGATACGCCAACCAAAGCGAATTTTCTATAAAAAATTTTTCGTTTACCGTGGAAAATGGG
Organism: Rhodocyclales bacterium; assembly: GCA_050872585.1. Classification (GTDB taxonomy): domain Bacteria; phylum Pseudomonadota; class Gammaproteobacteria; order Burkholderiales; family Rhodocyclaceae; genus SFHR01. Next base: position 5,528 of record JBNMHE010000012.1, read on the forward strand.
CAAATGGTGTTGGTTACTGGCGCATCGGGTTGTGGCAAAAGCACTTTGATGCGCTTGGCAAATGGTTTGTGCCCACAAGTTTATGGCGGCACAGTTGAAGGGGAAATTGTTGTTGACCAACACGCCTTAAAAAACACAACCATGGCGATGTTGTCTGATGTTATCGGCACCTTATTTCAAGACCCCGAAGAACAATTTTTTGCCTTGAATGTGGCAGATGAATTGGCTTTTGCGCTGCGCGCTCGCGGTTTGTCTTTTGTAGAAATTAAAGAACGCGTGGCAAAAGCTGCTGAAAAACTGGGCATCACCGAACTTTTAAAACAAGACATTCACGCTTTATCCGAAGGTCAAAAGCAAAAAGTGGGTTTGGCAAGCTTGTTGGCTTTGGGTGTGAAAAATTTTATTTTGGATGAACCCAGCGCCAATTTGGATGTTCAAACCACAGAATCTTTGGCAATCGTTTTAAATGAACTCAAACAAGAAGGTGCGGCAATTTTGGTTGTTGACCATCGGCTTTATTGGTTAAAAGATGTTGCCGATTCGGTTTTGGTGATGAATCAAGGCGAAATTGTGGCGCAAGGCGATTTTTCTATTTTAGAAAACACAAAAAACACGCAACAATGGGGTTTGCGCAAAGCTTTGGTGGATGATTGCCGCCAAACCTTGCCGCGCATTGCTTTTGAATTGAAAGAAAATGCGGATGCGCTTTTTTGCACCGCGCATTTGTCGTTTTCTTATTCGGCAGAAAAACCGCTTTTTGAAGACATTTCATTTTCCATTCCAAATGGCATTACGGCTTTAATTGGCGAAAATGGTTCGGGCAAAACCACGCTTGCGCGCATTTTAACGGGGTTAAATCAAGCAAGCGGAGAATTTTATATTCATCAGCAAAAGGTTAAGCATTTAATGCCCCGCACAGGTTTGGTTTTGCAAAATGCCGACCACCAGTTGCAAATGCAAAGCGTTTTCAAAGAAGTTGAAGCCGCCATGTTGGCGGGCAGTTTGTTTCAACATTCCAAACGCGCTTGGGTTTTGCAAAAGGACGAAAAAGCCAATGTTTTGCAATTGTTGGAAAATTTAAATTTGTTGCATTTAAAAAATCGCCACCCGCAAAGTTTATCTGGCGGGGAAAAACAACGTTTGGTGATTGCCTGCGCCTTAGCTAAAAAACCAGACATTTTGATTTTGGATGAACCCACCAGCGGCTTGGATGGCGCCAATTTAAACGCCATTGCCCAAATTTTAAAAACACAAGCAACGCGCGGCATTGCCGTTTTTTTGATTACCCACGATTTGGAATTGCTCAAAATTGCCAACCAAGTTTTGGATTTGAATTGCGTTCAAAAAAAACAAAGGTTGACCGTGGAAAATCGCAAAAATCCACGGTAAACAACATTTTTTTTTAAAAAAAAGGAGAAACTTGATGCAACACATCACCCCAACTTTGGAAGAAAAAGCCAAAATTGAATCGGTTTTAAACGCCAAATTCCCCGCAACCTTAAAAACCGTGGCGCAAATGCTTGGCACAACGGAATTAGAAGCCGCGCAAAAAATGCCGCCAGAAATGGTTGCGTTTTTGAAGGGCGACATCAAAACGCAATTTGCCAAGCTTTGGCAAGAGTTGGCAACTTGGCAAAAGGTAACACTTTTTATTGTTTGCGATGGGCATATTTTTGAAATCCAAGCGCCTTTGACCATTGGCAAAGAATCGCACGGGTTTTATAACATTTTGGACCACAATGCCACAATTGGCGGGCATTTGTTGCCATCGGCTTTGAAAACGCTTGCCTTTTTACAAATGCCGTTTATGGGGCGAGAATCGCTTTCCTTGCAATTTTTTAATGAAAAAGATGCCGTTTCTTTTTCCATTTATGTGGGCAGAGAAAATCACCAGTTGATTGAAAGCGTGAAAGAAGCATTTTTTAAGGCAAAAGCACAATTTTGTTAAAGGATTGAAAAAAAAATGAAAATCGCTGTGGTTTGTTCTTCCAAAACGGGCAACACCAGAATGGTTGCGCATGCGCTGGCAGATGCTTTTGATGCGCCTTTATTTACCCCACAAAATGCGCCGCAAAATTTGGCAGATTTTGACACCTTGTTGCTTGGCTTTTGGTGCGACAAAGGTCGCGCGCCCGAAGATATGGAAAATTTTGTTCAAAAAATCCACGGTAAACGCTTAGGATTTTTTGCAACATTGGGCGGGGATTCAGAATCAGAGCGAGCAAAAGAATGGTTTGCCAAAACCATTGATGAATTGTTAAATGCGGGCAAAGAAAATTCTCTTTTGGCGAGTTTTCTTTGCCGCGGCAGAATTGATTCTGAAATTTACCAAATGATGATTCAAATGATGGGCGGCGCAGAAACAGACGAACAAAAAGCGCGCTGGCAGCAATCTAAAACGCATCCAGACCGCGAGGATTTAATCCATGCCGTTGGTGTTTTTTCCAAGGTTTTAAAAGGCTAAAAAATGCAGTGGAATAGTGCGAATTTTGCCAGCATTTACGCGATGATTGGCCCAGCCGGTGTGGCGCTGGTTGTGGTTGGGTTGTTTGCTTTGTATATTGCTGTTTGGCAGTTAATTTATGTTAATTGCGTTTGGCGCAATTTCAAACGCGATTTTTTGGATTTAAAACAAGCGGGCGAGCGTTGTTTAAAAGATATTGACCCAAAACGCGCCAATCCTTTGATTCGCATTATTTACGAAATCATCAAAACCCACGCGGAACATTCAGACGATATTCGCGCGGAAGTGGGTTATTTGTTTTACCGCAATTTCAAGCGCGTCTCCAACGGACTTTGTTGGTTGAAGTTGATTGCCGTTATTTCGCCTTTGTTGGGGCTACTTGGCACGGTTTGGGGAATGGTGGATGTTTTTCAAAGTATGAGCGACATTCGGCAGGCCAATGCGCAGGTTTTGGCATCCGGCATTTGGTCGGCTTTAATCACCACCATTATGGGTTTGACCATCGCCATTCCCAGTTTGATGTGTTACTACTATTTGATGCTCAAATTCCGCTGGTTTCATATTGAAGCCATTGAACACAGTTACAGCGCGCTGGAAGTGGTACGGCGTTTGAAAAAACAACAACAAGGGCAGCGCAATGTTTAGCACGCACACCAATTTATTTGGCAATTTTGATGAAGAGCCGCAAATTGATTTAACGCCGTTAATTGATTGCTTGTTTATGCTCATCATCTTTTTTGTTTTAACGATGAGTTTTTCTCAACCCGTTTTGGAAATTTTGTTGCCCGAAGCCAATAGCGCCGAATCGGCAAATAACCGCAATGAAATTTTAATCAATATCAAAAAGGATGGCAGTTTGTGGTTTGATGAAAAAACTCCCGCAACCTTGAATGCGCTTTTGCAAAAATTGGATGCAGAACCTGAAAAAATGCTCAATATTTATATGGATAAAAACGCCCCTTTTTTGTATTTTGTTGAAGTTTTGGATATTGCCAAACAAAAACGCGCTGGGCGCTTTGTGATTAGCACCGATGAATCTTAAAACAAGGGCAATGGCAGATCATCACCCAGAACGCTTTTTTGCCGAAGTTTTTGCGCGTGGCGTTTTGATTTTTTGCGTGTTGCTGTTGTGTGTTTTGGGCGGTTTGTCTTTTGTGAAAAAAAATTTTAGCGTGCCGTCTTTGGCGCCAAAATTGTTTAAAGAAAAAGTAGAAATCGCTTGGGTTCAAATTAAAAAACCACAAAAAATAGAACACGTGGTTGAAAAAAGCGAATTTAAAATTCCAACACCGCCCGAAAAAATTCCGCCTAAAAAAGAAACACCCAAACCCAAACCCAAATCCATTCCAAAAACAAAAAAGCAAATCCAAAAAGAAGAAATCTTGGATGTTGCGCCAAGCGTTGAAAACACCGATTTTGGCGGGGAAAAAGAAACCCCGCACGATGATTTTGGCAATGCCGAAGATTTGAAAAATCAAGCGCTGGCTTTCATTATTCAAACCATTGAAAAAAACAAACATTACCCGCGCCGCGCACGGCAAATGGGGTTAAGCGGAAAAGTAATTTTAAAAATTACCATTCAACAAGGAATTATTCTTCACATTGATTTTCAACAAAAAAATCAAACCGAAATGCTCAATCAAGCCGCCATGTTGGCAGCAGAAAAATTAAAAGGAAAAACCTTGCCCTTTCAAGGCGATTTGGTGGTGAATGTGCCGGTGGAATTTTCATTAAAAGATTTTTGATAAAAATCCACGGTAAACGAGAATTTTTTTCAAAAAAAATCCGCGTTGACCGTGGATTTTTTTATTCCAAAATTTTGTTTAAACAACTTTAAATTGCTTTCATAACAAATTGATTTTTAATTGTTTTTTTAATAAAAATTAAACTACTTCTTTTATTTTATTTTATAAATTATTGATTTAATTAAAAAAACAAAAACGCATGGTTTTGCAAACCATGCGTTTTGGAAAATGTTTTTTGATTAAAAAAAAGAAAAAAAGAAATTATTTTTGATTTTGTTTTTGCTTGATTCTTTCTTGTGCGGCGCGCAATTTCTCTTCTTGTTGTTTGCGCAATTTTTCTTTTTTCTCCTTAGACCAATATTGCGGATTATTAGACAATTCATAAAGCACATGGTCGGTTGAAAATTGAATGGAATCTTGGCGATTGGCATCGCGCCGCTCATAAAACATTTGCAACATCTCGCCCGAACAAGCAGAAGGATTAAACAATTTGATGGATTTATCCGCCACGCGCCCTTTGGCATCAAAATAACCATCATAAACTTCTTTGCAAGTTTCAATAAAAATAGATTTGCCGGTTTCAGAAGGCTCTTTGCCCTTTTTCTTTTTTTTGGCAGATTTGGGCGCAGGCGCTTCTTCCTCCTCTTCTTCATAATCATCGCCGCAAGCCACAACCACAAAAGGAATCAAAAACAAAAAAGCAAATTTTTTTAACCAAGACATATTTTTATATCCAATTCAAAAAGCAAAAACTTGCTTATTTTACAAAATTCCACGGTCAACTGAGAATTTTTTTTAACGCACAAAAGGCAAAATGGCATTTTGAAGTTCCGCATCGCTGGCATCGTTGATGATGATGGCTTTGCCTAATTTTTCCAACACAACCAAACGGATTTTTTCATTTTCCACTTTTTTATCCGTTTTCATTTTTTGAATCAAGGCATCCACATTGATTTTGGGAATGTTTAAAGGCAAATGATTTTTTTCTAAAATATTTTTGAACAACAAGACATCGTTTTGATTCAAATAGCCGCGGTGATAAGAAAATTGTGCCGCCATTAACATGCCAACGCCCACCGCTTCGCCATGCAAAAACCTGCCAAAACCCAAAAGCGCTTCAATGGCATGGCCAAAAGTGTGACCAAAATTCAACAAGGCGCGCAAGCCTTTTTCACGCTCATCTTGTTGAACAATGTACGCCTTCATTTGCACCGATTGCAAAATGGCATCGTTGAAATGGTTTTTTAAAAAATTTTCATTGTGCAAAGCATGCAAAAAATCAGCATCCAATATGGCACCGTATTTAATCACCTCGGCCATTCCAGCGGCAAATTCACGTTTGGGCAAGGTTTCAAGCGTGTTTAAATCCATCAACACCATTTTGGGTTGGTAAAAAGCGCCAATCATATTTTTGCCCAAAGCGTGATTGATGGCGGTTTTGCCGCCAACGGAAGAATCCACCATTGCCAATAAAGTGGTAGGCACTTGAATAAAATCAATGCCACGCTGGTAAGTGGCGGCGGCAAAGCCGGTAATATCGCCCACCACGCCGCCGCCCAAAGCCATTAAAATGCCTTGGCGCTCAAAATGGTGTTCAAGCAAAGCGGTGTGAATGTGCGTTAAACTTTGCTGATTTTTAAAGGATTCACCATCTTTTAAAATGACCGAAAAAACATGTTGCGCATCCACAAGCGCTTTTTCCAATGTTTTGAAATAAAGTGGCGCAATGGTTTCATTGCTGACAATACAAACGGGGCGATGGCGTATGAAAGGCGATAAAAGGTCGGAATGCGCCAACAAATCATTGCCCACATAAATGGGATAATGACGAGAAGATTCTGCTGGCAAATCAATGTGCAAAGTTTTCATAAGCGTTTTCTAACAAACAAAGAGAAAATTTTTCATTCAAACCATCCAAATGCACAATGCAATCGGCAAGATTCAAATAAACACAATGGCGCGTTTGATACAATTTTTCAAGCATTAAAAATGGGCTATCCACTTGCAACAAAGGGCGCGTTTTGTCGTGTTTCAAACGTTGAAAAAGCCAATGCGGCTTAACGTGCAAATAAAAAACCAAACCATTTTGAAGCAATTTTTGATTATCCAACAACATTGGCGCGCCGCCACCCGTTGCAAGCAGGCAATTTTTTTGGCGGGTTAAAACTTGCAAAGCTTGGTTTTCCATTTGCCGAAAAACCTCTTCGCCCTTTTCTTTGAAAATTTGCGCAATGGTTTTTTTTTCTTGTTGTTGAATAAAACCATCCACATCTACAAATTGCAAATTGTATTTTTTGGCAAAGTGCGCGCCCAAAGTGCTTTTGCCCGAACCCATTAAGCCGATTAAATAAACATTCATTTTGGAAAACAAAATTAAAAAACAAACTTCAAAAATTTTCAAAAAAAACAACGGTTGACCGTGGATTTTTTGATCTCAAAATAACATATTTTAAAATTTTTTATACTTTTATATTTTTATTTTTAAGTAATCAATGAAAACAAACAATAAAAAACAGCAGGCAAAAACCTGCTGTTTTTTTATTCATAATGCGTGAAAAGAATTTATTCCACGCGCATTTTGTCCGAGATGATGCGCGGCGTGATGAAGAAAATCACTTCGCGGCGATCCATCGTGGTGTTTTTGTATTTGAACAACCACCCCACCAAAGGAATGTCTGCCAACCAAGGCAATTTTTGGAAAGAATCACCCGTGTTGTATTTGTAGATACCGCCAATCATCACGGTTCCACCATTGTCAACCACCACCGTGGTGTTAATGGAGGATGTGGAGATAGAAGGTTCACCATCGGAGCTGACAACATCAAAGTTGGGCTCATCTTTGTTTAATTGCAAAGTCATTTTCACGGTGCCTTCTGGCGTGATTTGCGGCGTCACATTCAAACTTAAAGTGGCATCTTTAAATTCCGTGGTGGTGGTGCCAGAATCCCCTGTGCTCAAAGAGCGGTAAGGAATTTGCACACCATCTTGAATGTTGGCGGCAATGTTGTTGGAAGTGACAACGCGCGGGCTGGAAACAATTTTACCAATCCCATCGGTTTGCATGGCGGACAATTCCACATTCAACAAATCACCCACTTTGCTACTAAACAAAGAAAATGCCACCGTGCCGGCTGCACCTGGAGCAGCGCCCAAAGCCGCGCCCAAGGTTGCAAAAAACGGCGAAGCAGGTTGCCATTCGGCTGGCAGATGTTTATTGGTGGTTGTCGTAGTGCCATTAGCAGCCGTAGTGGTTTCTTGCTCAACTCTTGGTGCAACCCATTGTTGTGTTCCACCAATAGAAGCGCCACTTTTACCTATATTGATTTGATTTTTATTCATGTAACCCAATTTCACACCCAAAGAGCGTGCAAAAGAATCTCGGGCCTCCACCACGCGGGCTTCAATCAACACTTGGCGCGATGCCACATCAATACGTTTGATAAAGGAGCGCACTTCTTCCAAGCGAGACGGAATATCCGTTACAAACAAGGTGTTGGTGGCCACATCCGACAAAGCCGAGCCGCGTTTACTCAATAAACGGGAAGAAGAACCCCACACGTCGCTATCACGTCCGCGAATCAAGGTTGCCACATCGTCCGCACGTTGGTAGCTTAATTCAAAAACCTCCATGCGCACAGGTTGAATTTCATCGGCTTGGTGGCGCGCTTCATACATTTCGCGCTCACGCCGTGCAATTTCAGCACGTGGGGCAATCATAATGATTTTGTCTTTGCGGCGCATATCCAAGTCTTTTTGTTGGAAAATCATATCAATCACTTGGTCAGCAGGCACGTCTTTCAACACCAAAGTGGTGGAACCGCGCACGGTTTCGCTAATCACCGCATTCAAACCCAATTCTTCTGCCATCAAACGCAAAAGCGCGCGCACATCACCATTTTGGTAGTTAATGCTCACGCGTGGCCCCACATAACCCACTTTGGTGCCTTGCACGAGTTTATTCGGGTCTTCAACAATGCGTTTGACCTCCACAACAAATTGTTTTTCGCTTTGATAAGCATTGTGTTCCCACAAGCCATCTGGCGTGATGGTCATCCGCACATTGTCGCCCATTGTTTTGGTTTCAACCGTTTGAACGGGCGTTGCAAAGTCCGTAACATCCAATTTGCGGCGCAAAGCTTCAGGCACGCTGGTTTTCAAAAAGTCGACAATCAAAGAACGACCTTGTTCGCGAATATCAATGCCTGTTCCAGAATCGCTTAAATCAATCACCACGCGACCTTCACCATCTTTGCCACGGCGGAAAACAATGTCTTCAATGTTGTGCGGTTTGTCGGTGATGGTTTCTTCTGCAAAGCGAACCGTTTTGCCATCCATTGAATCGCTTACGCGTTCCATAGGCGATAAAACAATATAAAAACCATCATTTTCCAAGCGGGTTGAATAATTCATATTGCTGGACAAATTCAACACCAAACGCAAACGCGAACCAACTTCAATCACATTGGCACTATGCAATGCACCATCGGTGAAGTCCAAACTGGTTTTACCCAAGCCATTTTTCATGTCGGAAAAGTCAAACGCAATGCGTGCCGGATTGCTCACCGCAAAACCAGCAGGTGCTTCACCCAAAGGTTGTTGCGTGGTTACCTTCACCACAATATCCGTGCCTTGACGCATGGTGCTCATTTCTTTAATGGCATTCAAAGCAGAATTTTCTGCATTGAGCTGCGCATCTTGAGCTGTTTCTTGCGCTTGTGCTTCTTGTGCCGTAGCCGATAAAGGCATGGACAAAGCACAGGTCGCTAATATTAGTAACCAGCTTTGTTTTAAAGACTTCATTGTTTTGGTCCCTCCCAAGTTTGTAAAAATAGAGAACTTTCACGCTCAGTCCAATCACCAGATGGATCTTGAACCAGCTCTAACACTTCCACTTCTGTTTCATGAATAGCAGTAATGCGTCCAAAATCAGTGCCAAGATAATCTCCCACGCGCACTTGTTGAACTTTGTCATCCACTTTAATCACCGCCATGGGTTGTTCGTTGATATAAAACATCCCAATCATTTTTAAATCTTCCAAGGGAAATTTTTCCAACAAACTATTGCGCACTTCACGTGCTTCAAAATCAGGTTGCAATACGCTCACACCCGATGCCATTTTGCGCGCACGAATTTCAGCTTCTAATTTTGCAGCATCAAAAGGATCAGACAAATCATCTGCTTCATAAGGAACAGGTTCATAAGGCGCAATTTCCGGCAAAGGATCAACTTGGCCACGCATACCACGCGTATTTTCATCAATCCAAGCACGTATGCGGCTTTGGTCTGTTGTATCCGCACAAGCGGTTAAAAGCATCACACACAATGATGAGAGTAACAATTGTTTTTTCACGCTTTTCACCCCTTGATTAGTAACCTTGCGATTCTAATTGCGCCGCAATTTCAGATTCTTCCAAATAACGATAAGTTTGAACGGTGGCATTAAAAGAAAGAGATGCCCCATTGCCTCTTTCGTTAGGAGAGATTCTTAAATTATTCAAAGTTGCCACACGCGGCAGTTGTGCAATGTCAGCCACAAAAGCGCCCAAATCATGGTAATTACCTGTGATTCGCACGGTAACGGGCAACATGGCATAAAACTCGCGAATTTGCTCAGTTTCCGGTCTAAACAATTGAAACTGCAAACCTCTACCCAAACCTGCCTGGTTAACTTCCACCAACAAAGACTCCATTTCTGCTTTGCCCGGCAGTTGTTTTAATAAAGTTCCAAAAGCGCGATCAACTTCTTCACGTTGTTGTTTGTAAAAATCCAAGTTCACTGCCATACGTTTTTTTTCTAAAAACTGGCTTTGCAAACTTCTTTCTTCTGCTTGCGCACGTTCTAATTGTTCGCTTTGATCTTGAAACACCATAAACCAAGCCAATGCAATCACAATGATAAAGATAACAAGCAAAGCCGTTAAACGCGGCACCAACGCCCAAGTTCCGGGATCATTGGGATTGAGATAGCGAAAATCATCAACAATTTTTTGCATATCCACAGCCGGTTTTTTAGGAGCAGCAAGTTTTTTGGTTTTTTTAGCCATTATTCTTCTCCTCCTTCTTCACTTTCCACTTTGCGTGCCTTGCCTAATTTAAAAGACATTTGAAAATTATTCATTTTGCGACCACGCGAATTAACCGCACGCACTTCAATCAAAACAGGGTCACGCAACCAAGGAGATGCCTCAATGTTGCGCATTAAAGCAGAAACACGCGCACTTGAAAGCGCCGTTCCTTCTATGTTGATGCTTTGCCCGTTTTGATTCATAGAAGTCAAATAAATTCCTTCTGGAACTTGACGCACCAATTCTTCAACCAAATGCACAGAATCTCCGCGGTCACGTTGCAAATTTTCAATAACACGTTTGCGCGAAAGCAAACTTTCAATTTGCTTTTTCAATTTGTCAATTTGTGACAACTGACTTTCTAATGCTTGAATTTCAGAAGACAAATAAGCATTACTGGCTTTTTGCGCATTGATATAACTTTCATTGATGGTGTAAATGCCGTAACTTAAACCAGCACCCAACAAAGCTGAGGCAACAGCCGAAATGATGAACATATCTCGGCGAGCTTTACGTGCCGCTTCACGATACGGCAACAAGTTGATTCTAATCATCATGATGGATCAAACCTCCGCAATGCCAACCCGCAAGCAGTTAATAATGCCGGCATATCCACATCCAAAGAACGCATGCGCCCGGGATTTAAACGCTCCATATTCAAAAACGGATTGGCAATTGAAGTGCTAACCGAAGTGCGCAAAGCAACAGCATCGGCAATTCCCGAAACAACCGCCCCACCGCCGCACAAAACAATGCGATCCACACGAGAGTATTGCGTGGAAGTAAAAAAGAATTGCAATGCACGCGAGATTTCCATACCCAAATTTTCCAAATAAGGCTCCAAAACTTCCGTTTTGTAACCATCAGGCAAATTGCCGGAACATTTGGCTTCTTCGGCTTCTTCAAAAGTCATTCCGTAATGGCTGACAATATCATTGGTCAATTGCTCACCGCCAATATCTTGATCGCGGTTATAAACCACCACATCATCGCGCATAATGTTAATGCGTGTGTTGGTTGCGCCAATTTCCGCCAATAAAATAATTTCCCCTTCGCCATTACCCGGGAAAGCTTCTCGCGCCAAATCGTAAGCGCTTAACAAGGCCAAGCTGTCCTCGGTTACCACAGTGACTTTTAAGCCAGCGGCATCGGCAACGCCTACATATTCATCCACACGCTCACGTTTGGATGCCGCAATATAAACATCAATTTCCTCTGGGGAACTTTGCGATGGACCCAAAACCTGAAAATCCAAACTGACTTCATCCATTGCAAATGGAATATATTGCGCAGAAGCCGATTCAACTTGCGATTCCAATTCTTCATCGCGCAAACCTGCTGGCATTACAATCCGTTTGCCAATCACCGCGGCAGTTGGCAAAGCCATTGCCACGCTACTGGATGAAGAACGCAAATCTTTTTTGGCTTCTTCAATGGCTGCCACCACTGCATCAAAGTCAATCACATTGCCATCCACCATTGCGCCTTTGGGCAATGGCTTAATTGCGTAACGTTCAATACGGTAGCCACTTTTGCCACCTTGACCCAATTCCACCATTTTCACAGAAGATGAGCCAATGTCTAAGCCAAAAAGCGCATTTGATCCCCGTTTGAACAAAGAAGAGATATCAAAACCCACCTGACCCCCAAATTATGTTCAAAGAAAAAATAAAGTTATTTTCAACACTTCAAGTAAAACTTTAACAAAGGAAAACCCAAAATGCAAAGTTTTTTAAGTTGAAAACAAAAAACGGCGACAATAATACAACAAAACAACATTTTACAAACAAACTTGAAAAAGATTAAAAAATCCTGCTTGAATAAAATTTTTTTGCTTGTTTTGGTTTTGAAAATCCATTTAAAAATTGCTGCGCTTTTTGAAAAAATCCACGGTCGACCGTGGATTTTTTTCATTTATAATCTCAAAGTTTTATTGTTTTCACATTTTTGATTATGCGCTTGCCTCTTTTTTTGCGTATTGTTTTTTATCCTTTTGTTTTTTTATTTGGATGCATTTTAATCGGTGTCGCACTGGTTTTAATGATGGTGGCATTGACTTATCCCAATTTGCCTTCATTGGAAACCATCACGGATTATCACCCCAAAATTCCTTTGCGCGTTTACACTGCCGATGGTTTTTTAATTGGCGAATTTGGCGAAGAGCGCCGCCATATGATGCGCATTGAAGATGTGCCGCAACAAATGAAAAATGCTATTTTGGCTGCCGAAGATGACCGATTTTATGAACACAGTGGCATTGATTACATTGGTATTGCGCGCGCTTTAATCAGCAATATGATGTCCGGCGGCAAGCGGCAAGGTGCCTCCACCATCACCCAACAAGTGGCGCGCAATTTCTTTTTGTCATCAGAAAAAACCTACACGCGCAAATTTTATGAAGCGCTTTTGTCTTTCAAAATTGAACACAGTTTAAGCAAAGACCAAATTTTGGAGTTGTATATGAACCAAATTTTTTTGGGACAACGCGCTTATGGTTTTGCCGCTGCCGCTCGTGTTTATTTTGGCAAACCGTTGAATCAACTCTCTATTGCCGAAATGGCAATGTTGGCAGGTCTTCCCAAAGCGCCTTCTTTGTATAACCCCATCAGCAATCCCAAACGCGCCAAAGTGCGCCAACAATATGTTTTAAAACGCTTATTGGATTTGGGTTATATCCATGAAAACGAATACACGCTTGCATTGGATGAACCTTTGGTCATCAAACGCGAATTGATTAAATACAGCGTGCATGCAGATTATGTGGCGGAAATGGCACGTTTTGCTGCCGAACAAGCTTTTCCAGAAGATGTTTACACGCGTGGTTACAAGGTCTATACCACCATTTTAAAACGCGAACAAGAAGCCGCTTATCAAGCCTTGCGCAAAGCTTTGTTAAATTATGACGAACGCCATGGTTACCGCGGAGAAGAAACTTTTATTGATTTAAACGCTTTGGAAAAAAAATCAAAAGATTTGCCGCTTACACGTTTATTGGATATCGCATTACAAGATGTTTTTCAATCGGACAATTTAATTCCTGCGGTGGTGCTCTCTGAGAGCAACCAAGAATTGCGACTGTATTCCAAATTAGGTGAAACGCTGGTTTTATCGGGCAATGCCTTAAAAAAAGCACAAAATTTTTTAGGCAATTCCACCAAAAAACGCAAATTGCGTGTTGGTTCTGTGGTGCGCATTGTGCAAGATGAGAAAAAACAATGGCAATTAACGCAAATTCCCGAAGCGGAATCGGCTTTTATTGCCTTGGAACCAACCACAGGCGCCGTGCGCGCTTTAATTGGCGGTTTTGATTTCAATCGCAACCATTTTAATCACGCCACACAAGCATGGCGCCAGCCCGGTTCGGCTTTCAAACCGTTTATTTATTCGGCAGCCATTGAACGCGGTTATTCGCCTGCCACCATTGTTTATGATGAACCCTTAACCTTGGATAAAGAAAGCACCGGCAGCAAAGAATGGTCGCCGCACAATTACGACCACCAATATGAAGGTCCCATTACCTTGCGCCGCGCATTGAATCGTTCCAAAAATTTACCAGCCGTGCGTTTGATGCGCGCGGTATCACCGCAATACGCACAAGAATTCATCACGCGTTTTGGTTTTCAAGAGAGCAAACATCCGCCTTATTTAACCACGGCATTGGGCGCCGGTTCGGTCACACCTTGGCAAATGACCCGTGCTTATGCCGTTTTTGCCAATGGCGGCTTTCAAATTGCGCCTTATATCATTGCTGAAATTGTGGATGAAAAAGGCGATACCGTGGCACAAACCACTCCCGAAGAAGCAGGCGATGAGAAACGCCGCGTCTTAGACGCACGCAATGCTTTTGTGATGCACACTTTATTAAACAGTGTTGCCATTTACGGCACCGCCGCCCGCTCTTCCGCCACATTAAAACGGCACGATTTGGGCGGCAAAACCGGCACATCCAATGAATACCGCGACGCATGGTTTTGCGGTTACCAAAAAACGCGCGCCGCTTGCGCGTGGATGGGTTACGACCAACCCAAAAAACTCGGCAACCGCGAAACAGGCGGTGTGGCGGCACAACCCATTTGGATTGATTATATGAAAACCGCCTTGCAAGATGTGCCGCAAGAAAAACGCACTCCGCCGCCTTATTTGCTTAACATCACCACCGACAAAGGCGAACAAGATTGGATTTACGCCGAGAACAAAGATTTTCCGCCACAAGGCGAACCCGAATGGCTCACCGATGGTCAATTGACAGATGAAGAATTGCAAACGCCGCAAGGTATTTCGCCCTTAGAACCCATTGCAAGCGATCCCAATTTGGGTTTGCCGCCTTTGCAACCTAAATCGCCCAAAGCGCCCCAAAAAACGCCCAAGCCCAAAGAATCCAAAAAAGAACAAAAATCGCTTTGGTTGGACTTTCCACAATAATTTAAAAATTTTTAAAGGTTGACCGTGGATTTTTTTAAATTTAAAAAAATCCACGGTCAAC
>JBNMHE010000013.1:0-20135 GCA_050872585.1 Rhodocyclales bacterium
ATCGCAAACAAATTCCAAACATTCCTAAGATTGTGTGCCGCGATTGACCAAATCGCCCACAAACCAAAGCGTGTCGGTTTTTGGGGAAAAGGCGATTTTTTTCAAAAGCGCGTCCAGGCTTTTAAAACAGCCTTGCAAATCGCCGATGGCGTAGGTTGGCATTTTTGTGTTTTTCAAAAAAAATCCACGGTAAACAAGAATTTTTTTTCAAAAAATTTAATGGTTTACCGTGGAAAATCGTTTATTTTTCCAACAAACTGCGCAACATCCACGCATTTTTTTCATGAATTTGCATGCGTTGCGTTAACAAATCCGCCGTAGGTTCGTCAGCTGCTTTATCCACCAACGGAAAAATGGTGCGCGCTGTTTTGGAAACCGCTTCTTGCCCTTTCACCAATTCTTTAATCATCTCTTGGGCGTTCGGCACGCCTTCGGTTTCTTGAATGCTGGTTAGTTTGGCAAATTCTTTGTAAGTGCCCGGGGCGTAAAACCCCAACGCCCGAATGCGCTCGGCAATTTCGTCCAAAGCGTTCCAAATTTCGGTGTATTGATCCATAAACATCGTGTGCAAGGTGTTAAACATTGGTCCGGTGACGTTCCAATGAAAATTGTGCGTTTTCAAATAAAGCGTGTAAGAATCCGCCAACAAATGGCAAAGTCCATCTGCAATGGCTTTGCGGTTTTTTTCAGAAATGCCAATATCCATGGTTTTCTCCTTTTTTGAACAATTTTTAATAGCATAGTTTAAATTTGACGGGCTTTCTAATTGTTTTTTTAAATAATGGCGATAAAAAAAATCATCGGGCGCTTTGCACCCACACCTTCGGGCGAATTGCATCTTGGCTCGCTTGTTGCGGCTGTGGCAAGTTTTTTGGATGCCAAATCGCGCAATGGCTTGTGGCTTTTAAGAATTGATGATGTCGACTTGCCGCGCGCCAAAGCGGATTCTGTTTTGAACATTTTGCAAAGTTTGGATGCCTTTGGTTTTGAATGGGATGGCGAAGTGATTTACCAAAGTCAACATTTGAAGATTTACCAAGATTTTTTGGAAATGTTGCGCCCTTTTTTATTTGAATGCCATTGCACGCGGCAATCCTTAAAAAATCAAAAAAAAGCCAGCGATGGCGGAATTTTTTACCCCGGCATTTGCCGAGAACGCAAAATTGTAGGCGATTTAACAAACAAAACCATCCGTTTTGAAGTGCCTAATCAAACATTGATTTTTAACGATTTTTTGCTTGGAAAATGTGCGCAAAACTTGCTGGATGATTGCGGCGATTTTGTTATCAAACGGCGGGACAATGTGTTTTCTTACCATTTGGCAAGCATCGTGGATGATGCTTTGTCGGGCGTCTCTCACGTTGTGCGCGGGGCGGATTTGAAAAATTCCACTTTTCGGCAAATTTTGTTGCAAAAAGTTTTAAAGTTCAAAACGCCTTGTTATGCGCATGTGCCCATCGTTAAAAATGCCAACGGCGAAAAACTTTCCAAACAAACGCACGCTCGGCCTTTGAACTTAAAAAATCCATCCAAAGATTTGTGGTGCGCTTTGAAATTTTTAAACCAAAACCCGCCTGTTGAAATAAAAAATGAGTCGACCGTGGAAATTTGGAATTGGGCAAAAAAAGCGTGGAATCTTAGTGCCGCAAGTGCCAACCTTTGGCAATCAAGCGAATTGTAATGGCACTCAAAAGCAAAATTGAAAAAAGCGTAACCATCAAACTCAAATAAGGCGAGGTGTCGGCTTGGCTAAAAAAGCCGTAGCGAAAGCCGTCTATCAAATAAAAAATCGGATTGAAATAAGAGAGTTTTTGCCAAAAAATAGGCAAAACCGTGATGGAATAAAACACGCCTGAAAGCATTGTTAAAGGCAAAATAAAAAAGTTTTGAAGGGTGGCAATTTGGTCAAAATTTTCCGACCATAAGCCTGCCAAAATGCCCAAAATGGCAAAAAGTGCACCGCCTGCAAGCGCAAAGGCAATTGCCCACAAAGGATGCGCCAAGGGCAAATCCACAAAAAAGGAAGAAACAAACAAAACAGATATGCCAATTAAAAAACCACGCACAATGGCGGCAGCGGCATAAGCGATGAAAAACTCAAAATAACCGATGGGCGGCAACAAAATGAAAATAATAGAACCCATCACCTTTGCTTGAATTAAGCTGGATGACGGGTTGGAAAATGAATTTTGCAAAATTTGCATCATAATCAAGCCGGGCAACAAAAAAGCGGTGTAAGGCACGTTGAAACCTTCAACCGTTCTATCCTGCATGACTTGCGTAAAAATAGTTAAATAAAGCAACGCCGTTATCATCGGCGCAAAAAGCGTTTGCAAACCAACCTTCCAAAAACGCATAAACTCTTTTTTGAATAAGGTAAAACAGGCGATCATTTTCTAATGAGCTCAATAAAAATTTCTTCCAAACTTTTGCCCGCGTGTTCTTTTAAAAGTTCGGTTGTAGATGTCAAACGCAACAACTGCCCTTCTTTTAAAAGTGCCAAGCGCGAACACATATGTTCGGCTTCTTCCAAATAATGCGTGGTGAGAATAATGGTGTTGCCGCGTTGTTGGTAATTTTGAATAAATTGCCACAAACTTTGCCGCAGTTCCACATCCACCCCAGCGGTGGGTTCATCCAGCACCACCACAGGCGGTTGATGAACCAAGGCTTGCGCCACCAAAACACGGCGCTTCATTCCGCCGGATAGCATACGAATGGGAGCGTTTGCCTTGTTTTCTAAGTTTAAGCCGTGCAAAATTTCTTCAATCCAAGCGCCGTTGTTTGTAACGCCAAAAAAACCCGATTGCAGTTTTAAGGTTTCCAAAACGGTGAAAAATGGATCATAAACCAGCTCTTGCGGAACAACGCCGAGCGCTTTTCTGGCTTTTTTATAATCCTTTACCACGTCAAAACCCATCACTGAAAGTTTGCCCGAGCTTAAAGTTGCCAAACCTGCCAAGCAAGAAATCAACGTGGTTTTGCCCGCACCGTTGGGCCCCAAAAGCCCGAAAATTTCGCCTTCTTCAACGTTAAAGGAAACATCAGCAAGCGCGCGCACGGATTTGTAATTTTTGCACGCGTTGTGCACTTCAATGGCGTTCATTATGTTGCAACGGCAAAATGGTGGATAGGCTATACAAATCGGCAAGTTCCGCCAATGCTTGCGGAATGTTGATGAATTGCAAGTTTTGCGATTTTGTTTTGGCAGCGCGCAACCACGCCAAAAATAAAGCCAGCGCGGATGAATCAACCTTGCCGACATTCGCCAAATCAAAGGTTAATGCCAGCAATTCCGCCGATTCTTGCAAAAGCGCTTCCCCCGCGGTTTTAAGTTCTGCCGTGGTGGCAAAGGTTAAATCACCCGAAAGCGCGCAAATGCCGTTATTTGCTTTGAGCATTTTTTTCTTTAATTAGAGATTGGCTATTGTTTTGAAGTAAATCAATCAACGCCGCAAAACCGCCTTGGCGCAAAGTTTGGTTGAATTGGTCGCGGTAATTCGTTACCAAACTAATGCCAGCCACTGCCACATCGTAAATGCGCCAGCCATCTTTTTGTTGTTCCATTCTGGTATCAAAATCAATGGGTTTGGCGCCCGGTTGTTGCAGTTGCATTTTCACAGTCGCTTCTGTGTCGCCCGCTTTCATTTTCAAAGGTTTGTAGATGATTTTTTGCGCATCCGCGCCGTAACTGGACAAAGCGTTGGAATAAGTGCGAATCAGCAAATCGCTAAAAAGCTTCGTTAAAGTTTGCTTTTCTTCTTCGCTTGCTTTGCGCCATTCTTTGCCCACGGCAAGCGCGGTCATTCGGCGGAAATTGATGTGCGGCACAATGTTTTTTTCAACCAATTGTTTGAGTTTGGCAGAATCTTGCCGATAAGTTGGGTCTTTTTCCAATTGCGTTAAAACTTCATTCATAACGCTTTGTAAAACTTGATCCGGCGCAGACAACGCTTGATTTTCTTGCGCCCAAACAGGATTAAAAACCATCACCCAAAAAGCAAATAAAGCGGCAAAACGTTTCATTGTTGATCCTTTAAAAAATGATTTTTCAAAAAAATAAGCGGTTGACCGTGGATTTTTTGATTTTACTCTTTGGAATAATCATCGTCTTCTTCCAAAAAAACCGATTCACCATCCAAAAGTTGCGCCTGGCGCCGTTGAAAATAACTTTCGCGAATCATCACATAAGGATCCAAACCGGATTCTCCAATCACACGATAAAGTGGAATAACTTGCGCGGTCATTTCCAAAACATCCACTCCCATTGCCACATTGCGCATGCGAATGGGCGACAAAACCCACCACATCGGGTTGGAATCCACCGCCCAACCCAAAGCATCGCGCGTGTATTTGGGGCCAATTGCCGGAATAAACAAATAATTGCCATCGGGCACGCCCCATTTGGCAAGAGTTTGTCCAAAATCGGCATCGTTTTTGTGAATGCCCATTTCGCTGGCCACATCAAAAATGCCCAAAATGCCCAAGGTGGAATTGATTAAAAAACGCAACACATCGCTTCCAGCATGGCTGGCCTTGCCTTGCAACAAATGGTTGGCGCCGCTCCACAAATCAGAAGAATTACCAAACGCATTGTTCAAACTGCTGTGCACCGGCAAAGGCACGGCTTTGTCATACACGGTGCCAACGGGTTTTCCAATGTTTTCATAAAGCACGGTGTGCACAGCAAACATTTTGCGGTTAAAAGATTCCCACGGGTCGCGCGGATTGGTTGGATTGTTGGTTTCTAAAACATCGCGATTTTCCACGGTCAACGCGGTATTTTTTTCAGAATCCGATTCAGCAAAAGCGGGCGACAAAACAAACGCCGCGCACAACAAGCAAAAGCATTTTTTGATCGGCTTCATTCGCTTTTTCCTTCTGCGGCTTTGCTAAACAAAAATTGACTCACCAATTTTTCCAACACCACAGCCGATTGCGTGTTGCGAATTACATCGCCCGATTGAAAATTTTGTTCCTCGCCGCCGGCATCCAAACCGATAAACTGCTCGCCCAAAAGCCCGGAAGTATAAATTGCCGCGAAGGTATCGCGCGGGAATTGGTAGCGCTTGTCAATTTTCATAGAAACCACGGCTTCAAAATTTTCAGAATCAAAGGTAATGTTGGCAATGCGCCCAACCACAACGCCCGCGCTTTTCACGGGACCTTTGATTTTCAAGCCGCCGATATTGGCAAAGCGCGCTTGTAAGGAATAAGTTTCACCCAGCTTGGCACTTGCCAAATTGCCCACTTGCAAAGCCAAAAACAAAATGGCAGCAACGCCTAAGGTTAAAAAAAGTCCAACCCACAAATCAATGGTTTGGCGATTCATCACACACCTCTAAACATAAAAGAAGTTAATACAAAATCCAGCGCCAAAATGGCAAAAGCGGATGTAACCACTGTGCGCGTAATTGCAGAAGAAACGCCTTCTGCCGTTGGCGTGCAATCGTAACCTTGAAACACCGCAATCCAAGAAACCGCTACACCAAAAATAAAACTTTTGATGATGCCGTTTACAATATCCACGCGAAAATCAACGCTACTTTGCATTTGCGACCAAAATGCGCCGTCATCCACGCCAATAAACACCACGCCAATAAACCAGCCGCCCAACACGCCCATGGCAGAAAACAACGCCGCCAACAACGGCATGGCAATCACGCCACCAAAAAAACGCGGCGCCACAATGCGGGCAATGGGATTGACCGCCATCATATCCATTGCGGTTAATTGCTCGGTGGTTTTCATCAAACCAATTTCAGCGGTAATGGAAGTGCCGGCGCGCGAAGCAAATAACAATGCGGCAATCACCGGCCCTAATTCGCGCGTTAAAGACAAAGCCACCAAAATGCCCAGCGCTTCGCTGGAACCAAAACGCTGCAAGGTTTCATAACCTTGCAAACCCAACACCAAACCCACAAAAAAACCAGCCACCAAAATCAGCGACAACGACAACACGCCGCCAAAAAAAAGTTCGCGCATCAACAAATGCGGCCGACAAAAACAAGCCAAACAATTACGCAAAATGGCACCCAAAAAACGCACACCAAAACCAAATTGCCACACGTATTCAATTGTTTGATGGCCTAGTTTGGAAAGAATGTTTTTGATTGCCATTTTTTAATTTCCTAAAAGGGCGCTGGACAAAGGCGGCGCTGGATAATCAAAAGCGGCGGGGCCATCGTGGCGCGCGTTGATAAATTGCGCAACAAAAGGATGCGTGGATTGTTTGATTTCATCGGGCGTGCCTTCGGCTGCCACCACGCCGTTTTCTAAAAAATAAACATAATCCACCATCGCCAAAGATTCTGCCACATCGTGGGTAACCATAATGCTGCTGGCGCCCAAGGCATCGTTTAATTCGCGAATTAACTTGCCGATAACAGCAACGGCAATGGGGTCTAAACCGGTAAAAGGTTCATCATACAAAATCAAAGACGGATCCAAAGCAATGGAGCGCGCAAGCGCCACGCGGCGCGCCATTCCGCCGGATAATTCACGCGGCAACAAATGCGCCGCCCCGCGCAAACCCACGGCTTCTAATTTTAAAAGCACCAAATCGCTAATCATTGATTCAGGCAAATTGGTGTGTTCTCTTAAAGGAAACGCCACGTTGTCAAAGGCGGTCATATCGGTAAAAAGTGCGCCGAATTGAAACAACATCCCCAATTTTTTGCGGTATTGGTAAAGCGCACGGTGATTCATTTTTTCAACATTTTCGCCATCAACCCAAATGCTGCCTTTTTGCACTGGCAGTTGCCCAGCAATGGCACGCAAAAGCGTGGTTTTGCCGCAACCCGAACCGCCCATAATGGCAACCACTTTGCCATGTGGAATGCGCAAGGAAATATCTTGCAAAATCATTTTGTTTGGATCATTTGGATAATGAAACTTTAAATGCTCCACTTGAACCAACGGCGAATTGAAAGGCATGAAGTTTTTTTAAGTAGAAAAACCGCGCATTTTACGCTTTTTTCAAAAATCCACAGTCAACGCAAAAAAATTTTAAAAATTTTTTGACGTTGACCGTGGATTTTTTTCGCTTTGATTTTTTTCGCTTTTATAATTCTCATTTTTTTGGCGATATTTTATGAATACAGCAAATAGCTTGCGCATTTTGGCCGCCGATATGATTGAAAACGCCCATTCTGGCCATCCGGGCGCACCTTTGGGAATGGCTGAAATGGCCAGCGTTTTGTGGCGCGAAGTTTTGCGTTTTAATCCCAAAAATCCTCTTTTTCCTAACCGCGACCGCTTTGTGTTGTCCAACGGGCACGCAAGCGCCCTGCTTTATGCCTTGTTGCATTTGAGCGGTTTTGATTTGTCTATTGAAGATTTAAAACAATTTCGCCAACAAAACAGCAAAACGCCCGGGCATCCAGAATATCGCCATACCCCCGGCGTAGAAACCACAACCGGCCCTTTGGGGCAAGGTTTTGCCAATGCGGTTGGCATTGCTTTATCCGAGCGCTTGTTGGCAAAAGAATTCAACCGAGAATCTTTTCCCATTGTGGATTTTTACACTTATGTTTTTGTCGGCGATGGTTGCTTGATGGAAGGCATTTCTTATGAAGCCGCCAGTTTGGCAGGCACTTGGGGGTTAAACAAACTCATTGTGCTTTGGGATGACAACGGCATTTCTATTGATGGCCACGTTCAAGGCTGGTTTTCTGAAAATGTGCCCGCGCGCTTTTTGGCGCAAGGTTGGAATGTGATTGAAAATGTAGATGGCCACAACCCAATGGCTATTTTATCAGCGCTAAAAAAAGCCAAAGCCGAAAAAAATCGCCCTACTTTTATTCAATGCAAAACCATTATTGGCAAAGATTCTGGCGAAAAAGCCGCAACAGCAGCCGTGCATGGCGCACCATTAGGCGAAAAAGGCATTCAAACTTTGCGCCACAATTTAAATTGGCACCACGCCCCTTTTGATATGCCACAAGAAGTTTACCAAACGTGGAGTGCCGTTGAAAAAGGCGAACATTTGGAAAATGCTTGGCAAAATTTATTCCAACATTACCAAAAAATTCACCCCGAACTTGCTTTGCGCTTTGAACAACATTTTAAAAAGAACCACACGCCCACCAACTGGGAACATTTGAAAATGGCAATGTTGGGCAATGCGCCCGACAAAGCGCTTTCTACCCGCGCGGCAAGCCAAAAAATTTTGGAACAATTAACGCCCAAAATGCCGCGTTTAATTGTCGGTTCGGCGGATTTGGCGCCTTCTAATTTAACTTATACCGAACATTGCCAAGCGGTGGGATTTCATCAAGCCGGCAATTACATTCATTACGGCGTGCGCGAATTTGCGATGACGGCCATCGCCAATGGTTTGGCGCTTTCTGGTTTTTTGCCCGCAACGGCAACTTTTTTGATGTTTAGCGATTACGCCAAAAACGCCATTCGTATGGCGGCGTTGATGAATATTGCGCACATTTTTATTTACACGCACGATTCCATCGGCGTGGGCGAAGATGGCCCCACGCACCAACCAATTGAACAATTGGCGCAGTTGCGCTTAACGCCCAATGTGGTGCTTTGGCGACCTGCCGATTATTTTGAAACGCTTGCGGCATATTGCTTTGCCATAGAAAACCAAACGCCCACCATTTTGGCACTTTCGCGCCAAAATCTGCCTGTTTTGGCAAAAAACGTGGCGCAAGAAGACATTGCAAATGGCGCTTATGTTTTAAAAGAAAATCCAGCCGCCGAAATTACTTTAATTGCCAGCGGTTCTGAATTGTCTTTGGCGCTGCAAACTTATGAAAAATTGCAAGATGAAAACATTCCATCGCGCGTGGTTTCAATGCCTTCAACGCATATTTTTGATAAGCAAAATGCCGATTTTCAACAACGCATTTTGGGCGATGCGCCGCGCTTATTTATTGAAGCAGCGCACCCGGATTTTTGGTGGAAATACCTGCATAACCACGCGGGCGATGTTGTTGGAATCAATCATTTTGGCGCTTCTGGCAAAGCGGATGAATTATTCCAACATTTTGGTTTTTCGCCCGATGCCATCGTGCAGAAAATCAAAAAAATTCTGGGTTGACCGTGGATTTTTTCGGCGAAGCCAAAAATCCACACGTTCCGTGGATTTTTTGAATAAAAATCGTGGATTTTTTGAAAGAAAAATCGTGGATTTTTTGAATAAAAATCGTGGATTTTTTGAATAAAAATCGTGGATTTTTTGAATAAAAATCATAGATTTTTTAAAGAAAAATCGTTGATTTTTGGCAAAACGCACAAGCAATGTTTTTTTAATTTTTTAAAGGATACAAAATGGCAATCAAAATTGGCATCAATGGTTTTGGCAGAATCGGGCGTTGCACTTTGCGTGCAATTTTTGAGCAAGGTTTGGAAAACGAGTTTGATATTGTCGCCATTAACGGCGCGGGTGATTTAAAAACCAATGCGCATTTGTTGCAGTTTGATACCACGCATGGCCGTTTTCAAAAAAATGTGGCAACAGAAGGCGAAAATACATTGATTCTCAACGGCAAAAAAATTGCCTTTTATTCCACCAAAAATCCCAAAGAAATTGATTGGGCAAAGCACAATGTGGATATTTTATTAGAATGCACGGGCGCTTATACCAGCAAAGCCAAAGCGCAAGCCTTGTTAGAACAAGGCGCCAAACGCGTTTTGATTTCCGCGCCCGGCGGCGATGATGTGGATGCCACCATTGTTTATGGTGTGAATCACGGCATTTTAAAACCGAGTATGTCGGTTGTTTCCAACGCTTCATGCACCACCAATTGTTTGGCGCCCGTTGCCAAAGTGTTGTCCCAAAATTGTGGAATTAAGCAAGGTTTGATGACAACCATCCACGCTTACACCAACGACCAAGTCACTGTGGATGTGCGCCACAAAGATTTGCGCCGCGCACGCGCTGCCGCCGCCAATATCATCCCAACCAAAACGGGTGCTGCCAAAGCGGTTGGTTTGGTGCTGCCCGAATTAAAAGGCAAGTTTGATGGCTTTGCCTTGCGCGTGCCCACTTTAAATGTTTCTTTGGTGGATTTAACCTTTACCAGCGAAAAAATCGTTCAAGCCGAAGAAATCAACGAATGGATGAAAAACGCCGCACAAGGCGATTTAAAAGGCATTTTGGCAGTGAATGATTTGCCGCTTGTCTCCAGCGATTTTAATCACACTTCGGTTTCATCCACTTTTGATTTAACGCAAACGCGCGTGATTCAAAGCGAGAATGCTTCTTTGGTGAAAATTTTGGCTTGGTATGACAACGAATGGGGTTATTCCTGCCGAATGTTAGACACCGCGCGCGCGTGGGTTCAAAGTTAAATTCAAAAATCCACGGTCAACGTGTTATTTTTTTGAAAATTTTTTTGGGTTGACCGTGGATTTTTTTGATTTTTTTAACATTTTTGATTTGCAAAAAAGGGAAAAAGAATGGATGCGCGTGTTTCCGTGGTGGTGCCGTTTTACAACGAAGAAGACAATGTTTTGCCTTTGATTCAAGCCGTTCATCAAGCATTAAACCAAGTGGATTTTCAATGGGAATTGTTGCTCATCAACGATGGCTCAACGGATTCCACGGCGCAAAAAATCAAACAAGGCATTGAACAATTTGGCAAACACGTGCGCTTGATTGATTTAACGCGCAATTTCAAACAAACGGCGGCGATGCAAGCGGGTATTGATTTTGCGCGCGGCGAGATTATCGTCACTATGGATGGCGACTTGCAAAACGACCCCAAAGATATTCCCAAAATGGTTTCGCGTTTAATCCAAGAAGATTTGGATTTGGTGGCGGGTTGGCGCCAGAATCGGCAAGATGATTTGTTTTTGCGCAAAATTCCATCCCAAATTGCCAATCGTTTGATTGCCAAAATCACGGGCGTGAAATTGCGCGATTACGGTTGCAGTTTGAAGGCTTACCGCGCCAGCGTGTTGAAAAAAATTCGGCTTTATGGCGAAATGCACCGATTTATTCCCGCTTGGCTTGCCACAGTCACCACGCCTTGCCGCATCAAAGAAGAGCCCACCACGCACCACGCGCGCACAGCAGGCGTTTCCAAATACGGCATTTCGCGCACATTTCGCGTGATTTTGGATTTGTTTGCCGTTTATTTTTTTATGAATTTCAAAGCGCGTCCCGGGCATTTTTTTGGCGGCATTGGTTTAATGGTTTCTGCCGTATCTTTTTTAATTTTAATGTGGCTTTTTTGTGTGAAGTTTTTTTTGGGGCAAGACATTGGCGCGCGCCCGCTTTTGATTGTGGGCATCGGTGGCTTGATTGCCGGTTTACAATTTATTGCCACCGGCATTTTGGCGGAAATTTTGGCTAGGGTTTATTTTGAATCAGGCAAAGCCGCCGCTTATTTTGTACATGAAGAAAAAGCGTTCAGCGATTTTGAAGCGTGGAAAAAATAGTTTAAAAATTTAAAAAATCCACGGTCAACGTTTGATTTTTTAAAAAAAAGAGCCACGAAACATTAAAAATGATTCGTGGCACAAAGGGGAGTTAGATTCTTTTAAAAAATGGCTTAACCTTTTTTAATCAAGCCAAAGGGTTTACCCAACGGCAAAATGGGTCTTGCAAAAAAATTGTTTAAGAAAATGGTGCCGGCGGCATAAAAACCCAACAAGCCGATAAGCAATTCCGACCATGCTGCCAAAGGATTAAACAAATCCGGCGCAATTTTAAACGTTGCCAATACCAAAGAAAGCAACAAGGTATCCACCAACAACATAATGACAAAAAAAACTTTATTGACTTCCAAAGTGGCAATGGTAATGAAAAAACAAAAGAACAAATAAGCCAAACACGCCACGCCAAAATGCCGCGGGTCAGAAGTGCCAACATCACCAAACCAGCCCAAAGCAATAGCCCAATGCATGGAAACGGCAATCCAAAAAAAGCCAAAAGCACCCAACACGATGGCACCAAAATAATTGTTTCTAAAAAAATCAATAATGGAAGCGGTTAATTGCGCCAATGAACCCAAAAACAATGCCCATGGAATCAAATAAGCACTGCCTGCCACCCAGCCTAATTTGGCGGTGCTGGCAACAAAAGTGACCACCGCTAAGCCAAAAACGCCCAAAGCGGTGGAATCTGCCAAAACAACGCGGGTTTCAACGGTTTGATTAGTTTGCATCGCGGCTCTCCTTGAATAAAAGTTAAAAAATTTTTCAACAATGTAACAAGATTATTACAAAATTCAAAACATTTTTTTAAAAAATTTTCAGTTGACCGTGGAAAAAATGCAAAATAGCTTTTTTCAAATGAAACTTCGCCATTCAACATGACTTTGTGGATCAAACGCCCAACGCGCTGGCAAGAAGCTCTGGCGCACAATTATTTTTCAAACAAAACACTTGCCGTTCAAAACGTGCCCCAAGCCATTGTTTTGCCGCCGATTAAACCCAAAAATCGCCCCAATGATTATGTGGGCGGTTGTGTTTGCAATGCCCAACAAAAATGGTTGGCCGGTTTAACGCGCGCGCCCAAAAATGCGCCTTTTGAACCAGATTGTTGGGGATTTTTGGATTCTTACAAAGTTCATCCACAACATTTGTCTTACCGCAAGGAAGAAGTGATTTTCGGCGGCGTTTTGATTCATCACTTTGGGCATTGTTTGATTGAAAGTTTTAATCGCATTTGGTGGCTTTTACAAAATCCCCATGAAAAACGCAAAGTCGTATTTGTTTATGCCTCGCCTTGGGCCTTCGGGGGGGGGGGGGTTCGTTTTAGAGTTTTTAAAACTTTTGAACATTCAAAACTTTGAAATCATAGAAAAACCCACGCAATTTCAATCGGTTTTAATTCCAGAAGAATGTTGCCAAACGTGGTGGAAATATACCCAAGAATACAATTTCATTTACGAAACGCTCATTTTCAATGCGCAAAAAGAATGCGCGCATTTGCCTGTTTTCCCCAAAATTTATTTAACGCACTAACAATGGCAATTTGGTACAAAGTGCGTCAATGAACAACATTTTGAAGCTTTTTTTAAAGCGCTCGGCTTTGAAATTATTGCGCCAGAAACCTTATCTTTAAAGGAACAAATTTATTATTTGTCCCACGCCAAAGAAGTGGTTTGCACCATGGGCACTTTGTCGCATTTGGGACTTTTTTGCCAACCCAACACTTTGTTTGCCGTTTTAACGCGCAAACCCGATGCCGTTTTGGCGGTGCAAGCCTTGATTTTTCAAGCCAGAAAACTCAACGCCCACATTATTGATGCCACCGAAAACTTTTTGCCCGACCATTTTACGCACGGCATTGCGCATTTGGTCATGAATGACAATTTTAAAAATTTTATTCACCATGTTTATGGCAACAAAGCATCGGAGTTGATTTTGCAATTTGCGCCGCCTTCTTGTGATTATGTCAAAACTTGGGCAAAGTATTACAGCACGCCGCATTTTTACAAAGAAATTGCGCATTACTGCGCCTTTGATTTGATCGCCAAAATGGCTTACGAAACAAACGGCATTGTTTTGGACAAAAACCTTTATGCGCCTACATTTTTGCGCCGTTCATTAAGAACATTGCGTTTTGCAGTGCGTTTTGTTTTTGCCAAAACCGTGCCGCGTTGTGTGAAAAACTGGTTGAAAAAACACCTTTTAAAATCCAAAAAATTAAGCCAAATGTTGGGGATTTAAAAAATAAAAAAAATTTAAAAAATCCACGGTCAACGTAAAATTTTTTTAAATTTTAAATTTTTAAAAATTTATTTTTGTCGACCGTGGAAAAGTTAAAATTTTTATTTTTTCAAAAAAGGCAAAACCATGCATTGTCATATTTTGGGCATTGGCGGCACTTTTATGGGCAGTTTGGCGCAAATTGCCAAAGCCTTCGGCCACACAGTTACTGGGTGCGATGCGGCAATTTATTCCCCAATGAAAGAACAACTCCAAAACGCCAACATTGCATGGAGTGAAGGTTATCAAGCGGACGATTTAAAATTAAAACCAGATATTTTTATCATCGGCAACGCCATCAAACGCGGCAATCCTTTGATGGAAAAAATTTTGAATGAAAATTTGCCGTTTATCTCCGGCCCGCAATGGCTTTTTGAAAATATTTTGCAAAAAAAACACGTTTTGGCAGTGGCTGGCACACACGGCAAAACCACCACTTCCGCGATGCTTGCGTGGATTTTGGAAGAAAATGGATTCAACCCTTCTTTTTTAATTGGCGGTGTGCCGCAAAATTTTGGCGTCTCCGCACGCTTGACCGATTCCCCATTTTTTGTGATTGAAGCCGATGAATACGACACCGCCTTTTTTGACAAACGCTCCAAATTTGTGCATTACCATCCCAAAACCTTGATTTTAAACAACTTAGAATTTGACCACGCCGATATTTTTGAAAATTTAAACGCCATTGAAACGCAATTTCATCACCTTGTGCGAATGCTTGCGCAAAATGCGCAAATTGTTGTCAATGCCAAAAGCGATGCGCTATCTCGCGTTTTAAAACGCGGCGTGTTTAGCGCTTTGCGTTATTTTGGCGATGATTTTGTAATGTTGGGCGATGATGCCAAGGGCGAAATCATCTTAAAAGAAAAGGGCAAAACCTTGTGCCAAGGGCGTTGGGAATTGTTGGGCGAACACAATCGCCAAAATGCCACTGCTGCCATTTTGGCGGCAATGCACGTTGGCATATCGCCTGAAAAAGCCTTTGCCGCTATTGAAAGCTTTCACAACGTCAAGCGCCGTTTGGAATTAAAAGACAACATTGCAGGCATTGCGGTTTATGACGATTTTGCGCATCACCCCAGCGCCATTGCCACAACCATTGCGGGTTTGCGCCGCAAAGTTGGAAAATCGCGCATTTTGGCGGTTTTTGAGCCGCGCTCCAACACGATGAAACTGGGCACCATGCGTGCCGCTTTGCCCGATTCTTTAAAAGATGCGGATTTAATTTTTTGTTACGCCAAAGGTTTGGAATGGAATGCCGAAGAATCCTTAAAACCGCTTGGTGAAAAATCCTTTGTTTTCAAAGATTTAGACGCTTTGATTGCCAAAATCACCGAACTTGCAAAACCCAGCGATTCTGTTTTGGTGATGAGCAACGGCTCTTTTGAAGGCATTCACGAAAAATTATTAGAAAAACTCAAAAATCCACGGTAAACGTCAAACTTTTTTGAAAAAAATAATCGGTTGACCGTGGATTATTCTAATAAAAACCCATATTCATAAATTTTGGGTTCAATTTTTTGCGCCAATATTTTTTGCGCATTTTTTAAATCATTTAATAATTCTGTATATTTTAAATCTTCCGATTTTGCATTCATTCTACCTTTTTCATTGCGCCCTTGGAAAAATTCTTTAATATCATACAAAGCGGCGTTGGGTAAATATTCTATTTTGTCATTGATTTTCCACGCCGTGCCAACATCGCCAGCCATTTGGTGGTAATAAATATAAAGCGCTTTTGCGGCATTCAAAACATTTTGCGCCTCAATAGAAAATTCCATAGGTTTTGTTGGAATAAAAGATTCTTTATTTTCTCCCAAAATATCTTTTTCAGTGGATTTGATTTTACCCGCCATAAAATCAATTAAAAAATGGGATTCAAAAGCTTCTTTAATATTTAATTCTTTTTCTGTAAACGGAATAAAATGATTGGTGCCTTCTTTGTTTGAGATTTTATTTTGCCCATGAAACAAAGCATAAACAAAACAATTATGTTGAAATTCTTTGCCTTTTTCCCATTTTTTATTAGGATACCAAAACTGATCTCTATCATTAATCCATGTTGCTGGAATTGTTTGACGAACTGCAAAATAAACAAAAAAAGGAATTAAAGTTGGTGAAGTGATATTTGCAAAAACCCAATGTCCTTTTGTTTTTCTAACGGAAATTGCCACGTGATTATTATTTTGAAAATCGGGCGCATCTGTAATCAAAAATCCAAAATAGTTCTTTTGACGATTATCATAATCATGCAACCATTTATTTATAGATTTGGAATGCCCGTTTAAATTGTAATAAGATTTTTTTCCTATTTTAATATTATTCTCGTCAAAAATATTAACAGGAATTTTATATAATTTTTCTTTAATGTTTGTGTTCCAAACTAAAAAACCAATAGGAAATTTTCCGCCAACATTTTCAAAAGAATTTGCTGGACAAATAAAACCTTTCAAAAATTTTGCAAAAAACGTTCTTCTAAACTTTGAAAAACTTGGTGCATTTAAATATTTCATTGTTGAAAAACTTGCCAAAACGCAGTTTGGAATTTCTTTATAAATACGAATAAAAAATTGTGCAAATAATTCATTATTTGCTTTGCCTAAAAACTCTCTATATTTTTCACAAATTAAATTTTCCCGTGCTACAAAGGTTTTGTTTTTACCTGTGCCTACGGTTTGGCGTCTGTTGCCCGCTTCCGCATACGGCGGATTGATAAAAATCACCAATTTTTCCGGTTCATTTTGAATAATTCTTTTTAAATTTTCGGGCAGTTTTTCTTCAAAAGAATCGTTTAAAAAATCAAATTGAAAAATATGTTTTTCTAATAAATCTAATTTATTTTCACTCTCCGATTCTTTTTCCATTTTCACAATTTGTTTCATCATCACAACGTCATTTAAATCAATAGTTGACGCAAATAAACGGGCAGGATTTTTTAAACCAACCAATAAATTCCCCGTGCCTGCCGCACAATCCCAAATATAATATTCATTTTCCCAATTTTCACCCAAAGAATCTTTTAAATATTCTTGCGCTTTTTTTACCCAAACAGCAGGCGTAAAAAATGCACCTTTGCGCTCACGTATATCGCTCGGCGCCAATTTATCTCGCCGATTAAATATTTCCGTCCAAAATTTTTCAGCGGGCGGTCTTTTATACGATTTCCAAAAATTCAAATGCAATTCGGGTTTGATAATTTCAATAGAATAATTCAAATCCATTCCTGCCAAACCTTTAATTTCAGGTTTAATTTTATAAAAATGTTCACCACTTTCTTTGCTTTGCAACAAAACCCGCAAGTTTTCTTCCAAAGTTTTCTCGCCATCGCTAATTAAATCAGCAAGGAAAAAATCCGTTTCTAAAAGCGTCATTTCCTTGCGCATTTTTTCAAAGTTTTCCAAGCGATTAAAATTAATCACTCCTTTTTTATAAACTTTTTCCCGCCATTTTAAATAAACAAAATCAAAATTATCCGCATCAATTTCAATTGGGTTAAATTCGCCTTTACTAAGCGAATTTAAAATAAAATCGTTTAAATCTTTTTCATCACTTTCAAAATAAAAACGTTGCGCTTTTTCTGAAATAATCGTTTCAATACGACTTTTCATTTTTTCAAATTCTGGCGCTTTGTAATTGGATGGTGTGATTTTATTCCAACTGATTTCATTAAATTTATTAGAATCATAAAAATCGCTTAAAAAATGCGTTTCAATAAAAGCGATTTTTTCAAAATCAAAAACAGCCAAAAATGGTGGTTTGATTGCGTTTTTTTGATCCACGCCGATGGTTAAAACAAGTTGCGTAAAACTATTGAAAATATCCGCCGTTTCTTTTTTGGCTTCTGCCCATAACAAATGATGCTCATCGTTTTGATTGCGCAAAGTAAAATCAATTTTGCCAAAAGGTTCATAAATAAATTTTGGAAAATAAGTGCGGGCGATTTGATTTTTCCACGTTTCTTCTTGAACCAACATTTTACTTTTTCCTTTTTGGCAACAATCTCGCAATTTTATAAAAATCCACGGTCAACGTAAAATTTTTTTAAAAAAAATAATCGGTTGACCGTGGATTTTTTAAATTTTAAATTTTAAATTTTAAATTTAATTCAATTTAAAAAAATATTTTTTAAATTTAAAATTTAAATGGAATTCCCAAAATTTTTGCCCATTTTGGAGATTGTTCTGCTTTTTGGTAAATTTTAATTTTCCAAACATGCGGAACATATTTTGAAAAACAACGCCGAATGGGTTTTCTTAAAAAACGATAAAAACGAATCCAAAAAGGCGCAAGATAATCGTTTTGATTTAAACTTTTTCCTTCCAGTTCTTCTGCCATTTTATTTAAAAAATCAAAAGCAGATAAATGGCGGATACTTTGAAAATTTTGCGGATTTTTATAAAACAAAAACCAATTTTGAATATAATGGTCAAAACGGGTTTGTTTTTTGAAAAATTCTAAATTTAAATTTTCTCCCCAATAATGTTGGGCAAAATGACAAAAATCTTTTGAAAAACACAAATTTGCCGTGGTGCAAAAAGGCGCAGAATACAAAAAATTTTGCGCCGTATCAATAATAAACCAATTTAATTTTCGGGCTTGATGAATAATCAATTGCGGAACAAACAAAACATTGCGCTCACGTGTTAAAACAACAAAAAAAGTTTCTTTTTGACAAAAAAGCCCCAAATGCGCAACCGAACCCATTGTGGTAACCACTTCTTTGGCAGAATTCAAATAAACAATTTGTTCGGCAAAATTAAATGTTTCAGGCGATAAAATTTTAAAATTTAAAGATTTAAAAAAATCTTCAAAAACATTTTCATTTGCCAAACTTGCCGCTTTTTTCCAATTGGAATGCGTTAAATAAATTTTGTCAAAAGTTTTTAAATGTGGATATTTTAATTTTGCATTTTCAATGAGTTTTTCATAAATTAAATTGTATTTTTCATTAAAACTTTCCCACAAATGCGCACTTTCTTCGGGAATAAAAACATTTTCAAATTGCAAAGCATCGGTAATAATTAAAATGCGATGAGAAGGAATGTTTAATAATTCAAAACATTCTTCAATAAACTTTTTTTCCCAACCCCAAGGATCAAATAATAAAAATACAATTTTGCGCAAATCGTTTGGGTTTTCAATTAAATACCACAGGCGCGTTAAACTTTCTATTAAAAAATGTCCAAAATGCCCCATTAAAACGCCGCCAAAAATAACCGATTCATTTATTTTTTGGATTTTAAAAACACGATAAGCACCAACAATGCCGCACCAATCTAAATTTTGAGTGTTTTGAGCGCGAATCAAACCGGCTTGAAAAACAAAATTTTCATCACAAACGCCGCCCAAAAACAAATGTTCATTGGCTTTTTTAGGCGGCAAAATCACGCCGTTTGGCACATTGAAAGCGGACAAATTGCCTTTGGTTTCAAAAGAAACATGTTGTGCGCTTTGCCACGGATTGGCTTGGCTTATCCAAATGCGTTGGGGCATTTTTTTAAATAAAATCAAACAAAATTGAAAAAAATTTTATTTTATTTGATTTTGAATGCAATTTTTCCACGGTCAACGTTAAATTTTTTTAAAATTTTTTTAACGTTGACCGTGGATTTTTGCACAAGTTGCTTTAAAAAATCGCAAAAAGTGGGCAAAAAGCGCTTAAAATGCAAACATTTTTTTGGAACAAATGGAAGGCAATTTGAAAAACGCATTTTTGGTTTTAAGCGGTCCCAATTTGAATTTATTGGGCAAGCGTGAGCCACAACATTACGGCAATTTAAGCCTAGATGAAATTCATTTTCAACTCTTGCAAATTGCCCAAAGTGAAGGCGTTGTGCTGGATTGTTTTCAAAGCAATGTGGAAGGCGAACTCATTGGGCGCATTCATCAATGTTGGGATGAAAACACCCGCGGCATTGTGTTTAATCCGGCAGCGTTTACGCACACGAGCATTGCCTTGCGTGATGCCTTGTTGGCCGTCAAAATTCCCTTTGTGGAAGTGCATTTGTCCAATATTTACAAAAGAGAAGTTTTTCGCCAAAAATCTTATTTTTCAGATATTGCAGAAGGTTCCATTTGCGGTTTGGGCGCACAATCTTATGATTTTGCTTTGCGTTATTTAATCATGAAGTTTAAAAAATAATAATTTCAAAAAGGGGTTTCCACATGGATTTAAGAAAACTCAAAAAATTAATTGATTTGGTGCAATCTTCTGGCATTTCCGAGTTGGAAGTAACCGAAGGTGAAGAAAAAATCCGCATTGCCAAAACGCTTGTGGCAGCGCCTGTGCAAAATGTAACTTTGCCCAATCAATTTGCAATGACCCAAGCCATGCCCATGCCGGCATCGGGCGTTTCCGTTTCAAATGTTGGCACTGCGCCTGCGCCAACGGAAGAAGCATCTATTCCCGAAGGCCATTTGGTTAAAGCGCCGATGGTGGGCACTTTTTATTCTTC
>JBNMHE010000014.1:0-19898 GCA_050872585.1 Rhodocyclales bacterium
CAATTCCGCCGTGCTTTTGCCGAAGCTGAACGCCGCAAAGGGCAAACGGGTGAAAACTTGTTGCAATTATTAGAATCCCGCTTGGATTCTGTGGCGTATCGCATGGGTTTTGGTGCATCGCGCGTGGAATCTCGCCAAGTGGTGCGGCATAACGGCGTTTTGGTTAATGGCAAACGTGTAAATATTCCTTCCTTTTTGGTCAAACCCGGTGATGTGATTGAATTAACCGAACGTGCCAAAAAATCTTTGCGTTGCAAAGCGGCGTTGGAAGCGGCTGAATCCCGTGGTTTTCCAGAGTGGGTAAGCGTGGATGTGAAAGATGCCAAAGGCACTTTTAAAACCATGCCAGAACGTGCAGATTTATCGCCCACCTTGAATGAAGGTTTGGTCATTGAGTTGTATTCCAAATAATAGGAGGCACGAATGAATGATGTGCTTTTAACACCGCGCAATATTGAGGTGAAAAGTGAATCACCTGTGCAAGCCAAAGTCGTGATGGAGCCTTTTGAACGTGGTTACGGCCATACTTTGGGCAACGCTTTGCGCCGCATTTTGCTCTCTTCTATGGTGGGTTATGCGCCCACCGAGGTTAAAATCGATGGTGTTTTGCATGAATATTGCACTATGGAAGGCGTTAAAGAAGACGTGGTGGATATTTTGTTGAATTTAAAAGGCGTGGTTTTTAAATTAAACGGCACCAAAGATTTTGTAACGCTTTTTTTGGAAAAAGATGGCAAAGACGGCACTGTGGTGAAAGCCGGCGATATTGATTTGCCGCATGATGTGGAAATCATCAATCCCGAACATGAAATTGCGCATTTGTCGCCCAATGGCAAATTATCTATGGAAATTAAAGTGGAAAAAGGCCGCGGTTATTTGCCCGGCAATATGCGCCATTTGGGAGATTGGGAAACCGGTAAAACCATTGGCAAGTTGGCGTTGGATGCTTCATTTAGCCCCGTTTTGCGTGTGGCTTATGCCGTTGAAAATGCGCGCGTAGAAGAGCGCACCGACTTAGACCGCTTGATTGTGGATATTGAAACCAATGGCGTGATTGAACCTGAGGAAGCTATTCGTGAGGCGGCGCGCATTCTAAAAAATCAACTTTCCGTTTTTGCGGATTTGGAAGGCACCGAACCCGAAGTGGTTGCGCCCAAAACTGCTCAAATTGACCCGGTTTATTTGTTGCCGGTGGATGATTTGGAATTAACGGTTCGTTCTGCCAATTGTTTGAAAGCCGAAAACATTTATTTTATTGGTGATTTAACGCAGCGCACCGAACAGGAATTGCTCAAAACGCCGAATTTGGGGCGTAAATCTTTAAATGAAATCAAAGAAGTGCTTGCCAAACGTGGTCTTACTTTGGGCAAAAAGTTGGAAAACTGGCCGCCTAATGAACACAAATAAGCACAAATCTTAATAAGAAAGGATTACAACAATGCGTCACCGCAATGGATTGCGAAAATTAAACCGCACATCAAGCCACCGTTTGGCTATGTTGCGCAATATGATGGTTTCTTTGATTACGCACGAAGCCATCAAAACCACTTTGCCCAAAGCCAAAGAATTGCGCCGTGTGGTGGAACCGATGATTACCTTAGGCAAAAAACCCTCCTTGGCGCACAAACGCTTGGCATTTGACCGCCTGCGGGATCGTGCCGCCGTGGTTAAATTGTTTGATGAATTGGGGCCACGTTTTCAAAGTCGCCCGGGTGGTTATTTGCGCATTTTAAAATGCGGCTACCGTGTTGGGGATAACGCCCCGATGGCATTTGTGGAATTGATGGATCGCCCCGAACCCATTGAAATCCCCGCCGTGCCCGAGGCTGCGGAATAAATCATTGTCTCGCTTTTTTGACTAAAAAAGCGGCGGCATTTTTAGAAAAATAAAAAAAACGTCTCGCTTTGTGTTGAGACGTTTTTTTTTTAGTTTTTGAAAATTTTTTGGAGTTGACCGTGGAAAACAATCAAAATCATTCTAATTCTTGCGATTCTTATTCTTTTGAAACCTTGTGCGTGCGCCACGGGCAAATGCGTTCGCAATTTAGAGAACATGCGGAAGCGCTTTATTTAACTTCTAGTTTTGTTTTTGATTCTGCCGAACAAGCGGCACGCTGTTTTGTTGGGGAAGAAGAAGGTTTTGTTTATTCTCGTTTTTCCAACCCCACGGCAACCATGTTTTGCGAGCGTTTGGCAAAATTAGAAAATGCGGAAGTTGCTTATCCTTTTGCAAGCGGAATGGCGGCAATTATGGCGGCGGTGTTGGGGCATGTACAAGCAGGGGACGAAATTATTGCATCCACAAGGCTTTTTGGTTCCACCATTCAACTTTTTAACAATGTTTTTTCAAAGCTGAATATCAAAACAACTTATGTTCCGCCTGAAAATCCGCAAGCGTGGGAGCGTGCGGTCACGCAAAAAACCCGTTTTGCTTTTTTGGAAACGCCGGCTAATCCTTTGGGCGATATTGCGGATATTGCCGCCATTGCTGAAAAAATGCACCGCCACGGCATTGTTGTGGCGGTGGATAATTGCTTTATGACGCCAATTTTGCAACGTCCTTTGGATTTGGGTGCGGATTTGGTGATTCATTCCGCCACCAAATTTATTGACGGGCAAGGCAGAGTGATGGGCGGCGCTGTTTGCGGCAGCAAAGCAAATACGGAGGAGATTTTCCGTTTTTTGCGTGCATCAGGCGGTTCAATGTCGCCTTTTAATGCGTGGGTGTTGTTAAAAGGTTTGGAAACATTGCCTTTGCGAATGAAAGCGCATTCTGACAATGCGCTAAAAATTGCCCGTTGGTTAGAAAAACAACCGAATGTCAAAAAAGTGTTTTATCCGGGTTTGGAATCGCACCCGCAACACGAACTCGCCAAACGCCAACAATCTGCATTTGGTGCGGTGTTGAGTTTTGAAGTGGAAGGCGGGCAAGAAGCGGCGTGGCGGGTGATTGATTCTTGCAAACTTTTATCCATCACCGGCAATTTGGGTGATTCAAAAACCACCATCACGCATCCAGCCACCACCACGCACAGCAAATTGTCGGAAGAAGAACACCGCATTGCGGGCATCACGCCCGGTTTAATTCGGCTTTGCGTGGGCTTGGAAAATGTGGAGGATATTCAAAACGATTTGTCTCGTGGGCTTCTTTTGCCCGAAAAGAATCAAAATGGTTTGATTTCCAAAATTTTCAAAAAAATCATTGGTTAAAATATTTAAATATTTAAATCAAAAAACAAAAAAAACCGCCAATTTGGCGGTTTTTTTTGTTTGGTTGTTGGTTTAAATTAAGGCATGTTGGCGATAGTCATACCCGTGCCAGTGCCCGTGCCAGGTTCACAACCGGTTGGGATGTATTTGCCTTCAACATTGGTGCCGCATTTCCAAAAACCAGAGTTGGTGCCGCGGATAAGCACAATGTATTCACCTTTGATTCTTGTATTCACGGTTGCGGCTTCCCCATCCGATGGGTTGCCTCCCAATTCGCAAGCAATTTTGGCATGGCTGTTTGCGGTTTCGCCTTTGTTAATTGTCACTTTACAAAAACGCGTATGTGCGGTGTCGGCGCCAAGAGAAACTTTGCCATCACCAATGCCAATGTAGACGTATTTGTTGCTGCCAAAAGAAGAAGCAAACGTGGGCGTTTTGCCTTCGGATTTGGCTACTTCAAAATTGACTTTGCCGCCGGTGATTTCAGCCAAAGCGGAAGTGACTTGTGAGCGAATCACATAATCTTGGTAAGCCGGCAAAGCAATGGCTGCCAACACACCGATGATGGCAACCACCACCATCAACTCAATTAAGGTAAAACCTTGTTGGAGTTTTTTCATTTTCAGTCTCCTAAAAAATTAAAAAAAAGTGAAAAAAAGTTGATCAAAAACTGCTTAAACAACCAAACCTAAACAGTGCGCTATTTGTAACAAATTGCGTGCCAACTGGTTGTTTATTTTTTAAGTGTTTGAAAAATAAAGGTTTTTTGTTGTTTTGCCGAAAGCAAAATGCTTTGTTTGGCTTGTTTTGATTTTTCAACAAAAAACAAAGCAGCACGCAAGCGCCAAAAACAAAAAAAGCTTTTCGGGGCGTTTGGGCGAGAAATTGGAAAAAAATTAAAAAAAAATCCAGTTGACCGTGGATTTTTTGATTTTTAAACCATGCAAAACACTGACAAAATTTATCACTGCAACTGACAAAATGCGCAAAAAGAAAAAAAACAAGAGCTGACAAAAATTGTCAACTTGCCACTGACAAAATTTGCAACAAGGTAAACACTGCGCTTGGCGTGCCGCCTTGTTTGAACAACGCCGTTTGGGAAAACAAAAATGCGCAAGAAAATGCACAAAAAATGTGCAAAAAAAATGCGCAAAAAAAAACCCGCCAAAGCGGGCTTTTTTGTTTGAAAAATGAGATTAGCTTGTAGAAGTGGGAGATTTGTCGTATTTGCAACCGCTGGGAAGGTATTTGCCCGTGACGTTGGATTTGCAATTCCACAAGCCGCTTTCCCCATCGCGAATCAACACCACATATTCATTTTTCACGCGGTTGTTGACTTGGCCGGTGCCGCTACCCAATTGGCAACGCAGTTGAGCTTTTCCCGTAGCATCTTCGACATATTTTTCAACCTTGCAATAGGAAGTTTTGGAGGTTGATGCATCATGGCCAGTTTGCGAACCATCACCAATGCCGATGAAAACGTATTCGTTTTCGGTGAAAGATTTGGCAAAAGTGGGGGTTTTGCCTTCAGACAAAGCGGCTTCCATGTTCACTTTGCCGCCGGTGATTTCAGCCAAGCCAGAGGTGACTTGCGAGCGAATCACATAATCTTGGTAAGCGGGAATGGCAATGGCAGCCAAAATACCGATGATGGCCACCACCACCATCAATTCAATCAAGGTGAAACCTTGTTGCATTTTTTTCATGATATTCTCCTAAAAATTGATGAAATGCTGTTCAAAACAGTAAGCCAATTTTAACAAATAACGTGCCAAGTTTTAAAACATTTTTTAAGTGCTTGAAAAATAAATTGTTTTTTTTTTGAATTGGCAAAAAAATTTTCCCCGCAAACCAATGAAAAAATCAAAAAAAAATAAGCGTTGACCGTGGATTTTTTTAAATCATTGAAACCATTGAAACATCAAGCGTTGTGCCATGTGACGCTTGCCAAAAACAAATAACCGGCGCCATAAACGGTTTTAATCATTGCCGCTTGGTTGGAATGGTTTTCCAATTTGCGGCGCAAACGGGAAATGCGCACATCAATGGAGCGATCGCTTGGCGCAAGTTCTGAATCGCCCGTTAAAATTTCACGCCCCAAAATGCGATTGGGATTTTGCACAAAAATGCGCAATAAATCGGCTTCCGTGGAGCTTAAAATAAATTCTTCGCCTTGGGGGGAAATCAGCGCATTGTTGGCCAAATAAAATTTCCAGCCGGCAAATTCGGCAATTTGGGCGTGTGTTTCTTTTAAAGGATTTTCTTTGCGGCGCAAAATGCTGCGCGCGCGCGCCACCAATTCACGCGGTTCAAAAGGTTTGAGCATATAATCGTCCGCGCCCAATTCCAAACCCATCACGCGGTCGCTCACATGTGCTCGGCCGGTTAAAATCAAAATGCCGCAGTTGGTTTGCGCTTTGACTTTTTGCATTAAGGCAATGCCGTCCATATCGGGCAAGCCTAAATCAATCACGCACAAATCCGGATTAAAAACCGAAAGTTTGTGCAAAAATTCCGCCGCGCTGTGGCACAAAAGCGTTTGAAAAGAAAATTCCGCAAAAACTTGCACAATAATTTGCGCCACCTCTGAGTCGTCTTCCACAATGACAATGCGCGGGTTTTCGTCCAATTCTTTCATTTGTTTGATCCTTTTGGCGGGTTTGAAAGTGTGTTTTTCCACGGTCAACTTGAAAAAATTTTCAAAAAAAAATCAAGTTGACCGTGGATTTTATTGAATTTTGTGCAAAGCGTTTAAAGTTTGTGCCAAATCTTTTTTGTCAAAAGGTTTTTGCAAAATGGGCACTTGGGTTAAAGCATCGGATTCTTCGTGGTAGCCGCTCATTAAAATCACATGCACTTGGGAATAATGCTGTTGAACCCAGTTGGCAAGTTGGTGGCCGGAAAATCCGCCCGGCATAATAATATCGCTTAACACAATGCCAATGTCTTGAACGTGCTGCAAAATGTTGATGGCTTGATTGCCGTCTTCGGCTTCAATGACCGAATAACCCAAATCCATCAATTGTTGGCGCACCACGCGCCGCACGTTTTTTTCATCTTCCACCAGCAAAACCGGTTGTTTTAAAAAAGGGGTTTTGAGAATGTTTTCTTTTTTTTCGCTGGGCGCCAAATATTGGTGTTCGGGAATCAACAAGCGCGCGGTGGTGCCTTTTTGCAGTTGGCTTTCTATGTTTAAATTGCCGCCAATGCTCATGGCAAAATTGTGCGCCATTGCCAAACCCAGCCCCGAACCCAACCCCAAACGTTTGGTGGTAAAAAAAGGTTCAAAGGCTTTTTTTAAAACTTCTTCATTCATGCCATGCCCGTTGTCTTTGATTTCAATGGCAATAAAATTGCCGGCTTTTAAATTGTGCGGATTGTGTGCGCCCAATGTGGTTTTGAAAACATTCACGCTTAATTTTCCGCCGTGCGGCATAGCATCCTTGGCGTTTAAGGCAAAATTGACAATGGCGCTTTCCAATTGCGATGGATCCAATTGGGCATAAAGCGCTTGTTGGGGAATGTTGTGCAACAATTCAATGGATTCAGGCAACAAGCGGCGAATCAGTTGCGCAAAATCGCCAATCAATTTGGTGATGTCGACCACTTCACTACT
This sequence comes from Rhodocyclales bacterium, assembly GCA_050872585.1. Classification (GTDB taxonomy): domain Bacteria; phylum Pseudomonadota; class Gammaproteobacteria; order Burkholderiales; family Rhodocyclaceae; genus SFHR01. Next base: position 6,827 of record JBNMHE010000014.1, read on the forward strand.
TAAAGGTTCTTGGCGTGAAAAACTCAACAAGCGCCGAATCAACTGAACGCCGCGCCGCGCTGAGCGCAGCGCCGGTTCAATGTATTCTTTCAAATGTTTTTCGTTGGGATGATGGTCAATTAAGGCGGCCAAATTGCCAATAATCACGGTTAAAAGGTTATTAAAATCATGCGACAAACCGCCGGTGAGTTGCCCGATGGCCTCCATTTTTTGTGCGTGAATCAATGCCGCTTGCAAGCGTTTTTGCTCAGAAATGTTGTAAGAAAAAACAAAAAAACCCAAAGTTTCGCCTTCATAACCCAATTCAGGCACCAAGGTGCTGTGGGCATAATGCGTTTTGCCGTCTTTTTCAAAAGAATATTCGTAACTGACTTGCTCGCCCGACAAAACCAAATCCACTTTGTCTTTGACTTGTTCGTATACTTTTGGACCAATGACTTCGGGAATGGAGCGCCCCGTTGCAAAATCTTTGGGATTGCCAAACCAATCGGAATAACCTTTGTTGGCGTATTGGTAAATTTTGTTTTTATCCACATAACCAATTTGAATGGGAATGGTATCGTTAATCAAACGCAAGCGCGCTTCGTTTTTTTGCAAAGCATTGGCAATGCGCGTGTTGGTGCGCAAGGCGCGGCGCAATCTGAAATTGGTGTCTTCCAGTTGCAAGGTGCGCCGCCGAACGGTGTCTTCTAGCGCTGTTTCATTGCTGTTGATGGGCAAAGCGGAATTTTCAAAATATTGTGTTAATAAATGACCGCTGAGCGATTTTTCCGACAATGCCCAAAATGGGCGATTTTGAATGTAAATTTGCGCAATGGTTTTGTCTTCATCAATGGTGGTTTGTTGCGTGATGTTGCCCAACAAAAAAGAAGTGGAATTGCCTTGTTCGGTTTTGTTGAAAAGTTCGGCAAATGAGGTGCCCGGCGTTAATAAATCAAAGCCAAAGGTTTCCAAAAATGCGTGATTCCAAGCGATGAGTTTGCCTTTTTCGTCAAAAAGGGCAAAGGCGTTTTCGGATTTTAAAAATGCGTTTTTTTCCACGGTCGACTCCCAATTTTTTTTAAAAATGGCTTTTTGCGTTGAAAGCAAGCCAAAAAAAAAGCAAAATAGCACATTGATAAAGAAACTTAACCAAGGGGGTGTTCAATGCGCACAGATCGTGAAGCAATGGAATATGATGTGGTGATTGTCGGCGGCGGGCCATCTGGCTTGACTACCGCAATTAAATTAAAACAACTGGCACAAGCAAGCGGCAAAGAAATATCCGTTTGTTTAATTGATAAAGGTTCGGAAATTGGCGCACATATTTTATCCGGCGCGGTGTTGGAACCCCGTTCGTTAAATGAGCTTTTCCCGGATTGGAAAGAGCGCGGCGCGCCTTTGAATGTAGAAGCCAAAGACGACAAATTCATTTGGTTGCTCAATGAGCAAAAAGCCATCACCATTCCTATTACGCCGCGTGAGATGCAAAATCACGGCAATTACATTATTAGTTTGGGCAATTTTTGTCGTTGGTTGGGCGAACAAGCCGAAGCTTTGGGTGTTGAAATTTACCCGGGCTTTGCGGGCTCCGAAGTGCTTTACAACGAAGACGGTTCGGTTAAAGGTGTGGCAACGGGCGATGTGGGCATTGGCAAAGACGGCACGCAAACGTCCAATTTTCAACCCGGAATGGAATTGCACGCCAAACAAACCGTTTTTGCCGAAGGTTGCCGCGGTTCTTTAACCAAAGAATTGTGGCAAAAATTCAATTTGCGTGAACATTGCGACCCGCAAACTTACGGCATTGGCATTAAAGAATTGTGGGAAATTAAGCCGGAATTGCACCAACAAGGCTTGATTATGCACACAATCGGCTGGCCATTGGACAACAGCACTTATGGCGGTTCTTTTGTTTACCATTTTGAAAACAACTTGTTGGCCATTGGTTTTGTGATTGGTTTGGATTACAAAAACCCGTGGATTTCGCCTTTTGAAGAATTCCAACGCTACAAAACGCATCCTGCCATTGCCAAGTTTTTGGAAGGCGGAAGACGCATTTCTTATGGCGCAAGAGCGTTGGTTGAAGGCGGTTATCAAGCGGTGCCCAAACTGACTTTTCCGGGCGGCGTGTTGATTGGAGACACCGCAGGCTTTTTAAATGTGCCGAAGGTGAAAGGCACGCATATGTGTATGAAATCCGGCATTGTGGCGGCCGAGGCTATTTTCAACCATCTGCAAAAAGAAAACGCCTCAAATGAAGTTGTGGAATACGAAACCAACTTAAAAGAAAGTTGGATGTATAAAGAACTTTACAGCGTGCGCAATATTCGTCCTTCTTTTCATTGGGGATTGTTGCCGGCTTTGGCTTACAGCGCTTTGGATACGTATGTTTTCTTTGGCAAAGCCCCATGGACTTTGCATCACCACGAAGACCATACGCAACTGGGCGACAAACGCGATTATCCCAAAATCAACTATCCCAAACCCGATGGCAAAATCAGTTTTGACCGTTTGTCCTCCGTTTTTATTGCACAGGTGAATCACGAAGAAAATCAACGTTGCCACTTGCGCTTAAAAGACGAAAACGTGGCGATTGCCGTCAATTATGAAAAATACGGCTCGCCGGAAACACGCTATTGCCCAGCGGGTGTTTATGAAATTACGGGCGAAGAAGAAGGCAAACCCAAGCTGGTGATTAACAGCCAAAACTGCCTGCATTGCAAAACGTGCGATATCAAAGACCCAACGCAAAACATCAACTGGACAACGCCAGAAGGTGGCGGCGGGCCGAATTACCCGAATATGTAAAAATGTAACAAATCCGATGCAAAAAAATCCTTCTTGTTAAGAAGGATTTTTTTGTGCCCATTTTTGTTTGGAATGGGCAAAAATGGGCAGATTAAAAAAATCCACGGTCAACGTGAAAAAAATTTTAAAAATTTTTTGTTGTTGACCGTGGATTTTTTTAAAAAGGGATTTTTTTTGAAAGTGCTTGGCTTATGTTAACATTGTTTTTATGAATGAAAAAGAATTGACCACCATTGGTGATTACCGCGTGATTCGGGAATTGGGGCATGGCGCCACCGCCACGGTTTATTTGTGTGAAGATTCCCAAAACAATCGCCAAGTTGCCGTGAAAGTGGTGCGTTTTAGCATGGGCAGTGCCGCTTTGTCCAAAAGAATGCGCAAGATTTTCAAAAATGAAATGATGGTGGCGCAACATTTGAATCATCCTAACATTGTGCAAGTTTATGATTCCAAAATTGAAGACGATTACGCTTATATGGTCATGGAGTTGGTCAATGGCGGCTCTTTGGCGGATTATTGTTCTTTTGAAAATTTGCTGCCGCCCACACAAGTGATTAGTTTGATTTTTAAATGTTGTATGGCGCTGGATGCCGCTTACCAAAAAGGCATTGTGCATCGGGATATTAAACCTGCCAACATTTTGCTGACCGACAAAATGGAACCCAAAATCACCGATTTTGGTTTGGCGCTGAATATGAGCCGCACCGATGGCGAAGAATCAACGTTTATTATGGGTGTGGGTTCTGCGGCGTATATGTCGCCCGAGCAAATCAAGGTTTATCCGCTGAATCAAAAAACAGATTTGTATTCTTTGGGCGTGGTGTTGTTTCAATTGTTAACCGGAAGACTGCCTTTTCGCGCGCCCAATCAAGCGGCGTTGATGTATAAAATCATCAATACCGATGCGCCTTTGGTTTCCAATTTGAATCCCAAACTGCCGCAAGAATTGGACAAAATTGTCAAACACGCTTTGGAAAAGGATTTGTTCAGCCGCTACCGCACGGGAGCGGATTTTGCCAAAGATTTGTCCAGTTTGCGCTATGAAATGGCAGACGAGGTCAACAAAGAATTTGTGCAACAACAAAAAACCGACCACAAACGTTTTCAATTGTTGCGGCATTTGCGCTTTTTTGCCGATTTTGAAGATGTGGAATTGTGGGAAATTTTGCGCATTTCCAAAATCAAAAAATTCCCAAAAGGCACGGTGTTGGTGCAGCAAGGCGATAGAAATCGCAATTTTGGCATTATTTTGAAAGGCAGTGCGCAAGTGGCCATTCACGGCAGAGTGTTATCCACTTTAAAAGCATCTGAGCCGGTTGGCGAAGTGGCTTTTTTGCATCCTTTTGATGACAGACGCTATGCCAGCGTCGTGGCTTGTGAAACGGTGGTATTTTTGGAAATTCGGGCAGCCACTTTGGATGCGGTTTCAGAAGAATTAGCGAATCGTTTAAAAAATGCTTTGTTGATTACCTTAATTGAACGCTTGCGCGATTCCAATTTAAAGGCCTTGGAAAATCACGGCGCACCCAAACCGCGAGATTTGTCCGCCCCTACTTTTGTTGCTTAACAAAATGAAAAAAATCAATTTAACTCTTATTAGCAGTTTGTTTTTGATTCTGGCAATTTTCTTGGTGATTGCAATCAAAAAGCCAAGCATTATTGAAGAAAAATCTTTGCCCGTTGTGCTGTTGCCCGCCCAAGAATCTTGTTTTGAAAAAGAAAATCAATGTATCAATTCCGATGTGGTTTTACATTTTCCCACGCCCATTCCTGTTGCCCAAAGTTTTGAAGCGCGGGTTGAATTTAAAAATCATCCCAAAATAGAAAAAGTGCGCTTGGCTTTGCAAGGCGTGGAAATGGATATGGGACATTTGGAATATGTTTTACAAGAAAAAACGCCCGGCGTTTTTGGCCGTGAAGTTTTGATTCCCATTTGTTTAACCGGCAAAATGAAGTGGCGCGCGGTGGTTAAAGTGGATACAAAAGACAAACAAACGCACATTCCTTTTGAATTTTGGGCAGGCTAAAAATGAAAAAACACCTTGTTTTTTTAAATTTTTTGTTGGCAAGTTTTTTGTTTTTTTTGCTTTTTTTTTGGCAGCCGCATTCTGTTGAAGAAGTTTTCAACCAAAATTGGCATATTTCCACGGTCAACGAAAAAATTTTTTTTAAAAAAGAAAACCAAAACAAAATTTTAATGCTTTATTTTGGTTATACCTTTTGCCCGGATGTTTGTCCTTCCACATTGTTGGAAGTGGCACAAGCGCTTGAAAATTTGCCTGACAATGTTTTAAACCAAATGGAAGTGCTTTTTGTTAGTTTGGATCCTCTGCGCGATAAACCTTCTTATTTGGCGGAATATGTGCGTTTTTTTCATCCCAAAATCAAAGCCGGCTTGGCCAATGATTTGAAGGCCATCACCCAACGTTTTGGCGTGGTTTATTACCAGCATACAGAAGAACCCTTTTTAATTGATCATTCTGCGGATACAATTTTGGTTGCGCCAAAGGAAAAAACCACCAAACGCATTGCTTATGGTGCCAAAGCTTTGGAATTTCAACAAGCCGTTCTTTCTTTAATACATTGATTTGTAAGGAGTTTTTATGAAAAAAAGCATGGTAACTTTGGGTTTGTTGGCTTCATTTTCGGCATTTGCCGCAGAAAATATGCATGTGGAAATTTTGGATCCTTATGTGCGTTTGGCGCCGGAAAATGCGCAAAATTCCGCTGCTTTTTTGCGTTTGAAAAACAACAGCAATGCGCCCATTGTGTTGGTGGAAGCCAACAATCCGGCATCCAAAGTGACGGAATTGCACGACCACAAACACGAAGATGGCGTGATGAAAATGGTGAAAATTGATTCCATTGATTTAATCCCGCAACAAGAAACCGAATTAAAACCCGGCAGTTTGCACATTATGTTAATCGGCTTAAAAGAACCATTGAAAGAAGGGCAAAGCATTGATTTTACGTTGAAATTTAAAGATGAAACCACCAAAACTTTTTCTGCTGTGGTGAAAAAACAATAAAAAAATCCACGGTCAACCAAAAATTTTTTTTAAATTTAATTTTTTTAAATTTAATTTTTAAAATTTTTTTGAAGTTGACCGTGGAAAAATTGTTTTTTTAATAAATAAAAATAAAATGAATTAAAATTTAAAAAAAATAAAATAAAAAATAAAATTTAAAAATCATTTTCATTTTTTTTTAAAATTGGAACAAACCAATGTTACAAGATTTTTATAAAATTTTAGGTGTTTCTCATGATGCCAGCACGGATGAAATCAAAAAGGCTTACCGCCGCTTGGCGATGAAATTTCACCCCGACCGCAATAAATCTTTTGGGGCGGAAGATAAATTCAAAGAAATACAAAAGGCTTATGACACTTTATTTGATGTTGAAAAACGCAAAAAATACGATGAAATTTTATTTAAAGAATTGCATTCTTTTTTTAATCAAAAACAAGAAAAAACACAAAACAACAATACGGCGCAAAATCAAACGCAAACCAGAAATCCCAGAAAACCGTTTAATCCATTTGAGTTTAAAGAAAATTACCAAATGCACAAAAAAACGATGGAGATTTTTTCAAAACCGTATTTGTTGCGCCGCAAACTAGCCGTTTATTTGCAAACGCCAAACAAAGTGGAAGTGTATGCCAAAGCGGCGGAATTGTTTTTCAATGAGGCAGGGCGTCAAGGTTTAAAGTTTGTGCCCACGTGGAGTTGGTGGGCATTTTTTGGGCGTTTTTTCTTTTTTGCTTACCGCAAAAGTTACAAATTTGCAGCATTGTTTTTTGCAACCGGGCATATTTCACGCAATTTGGATTTGTTTATTCCCAACATTCCTTTTTTGGGCGCTTTGACCAAATTTGGCGTGAAGTGGGGCAATTTTTTGGGGCCGGGCATTACGGCAAAATACATTATTATCCAAGACTTTTTTGAAAAATTAGAAAAAATCAATTACGCGGAATTTCCCGAACACAAAATGGCCAAAGCGGAAAATGATTTTTTAAAAACCGGTGTCAATCAACCGTTTATTGTTTGGGGTTTGATTGCTTTTTTAATATTGGTGGCGGTGGTTTTCTTTTCGGTTAAATTATTAGCGCCGTATTTTTCAATTATTGCGATTGTTGCCATTTATATTTTCTTGCGCAAAATTTGATTGTATAAATCTTTTGTTTTCTCTTTCATTTGTTCCATAGAAAATTCGGTTTTGACTCGTTGCAGAGCGGCTGCGCCAAAGTTTTCTTTCAAATGTGGGTTGTCCAAAATTTTGCCAAGTGCGCTTGCCAAGGCTTCTGCATTTTTGGGCGGTGGTGTCAAACCCGTGATGTTATTTTGATTCACAAAATCCACGCCCGTGCCCAAAAGCGTGCTCACAACTGGTTTTGCCGCCGCCATCGCTTCCAACTGCACCAAACCAAAGGCTTCCGCCGTGGTGACAGAAGGCAAGCAAAACACATCGCAAGCGTGGTAAAAATTGGGCAAATCTTCATCGGCAATGGCGCCCAAAAAATGCACACGTTGATTTAAATTAAGCGCTTGCGCCAAGTTTTTTAAAGAAGCGGTTAAAGGACCTTGCCCGCCCAAAAGCAAAATGGTGTTGGGTTTTAACTGTGCCATTGCGCGAATCAAAACATCAAAACCTTTGTAAGAAACGTGGCGCCCCAAACTGAAAATAATGTTTTTGTTGGAATAAGTTTGGCGAATATGTTGCACTTTTTGTGTCTCGCATGCAAAAAAACGTTGGGGCGTGCCGTAAGCAATGGTGTGTATTTTGGAAGGATTGACGTATTTTGCTTGCAAAAAAGGCGAGTTTTTGTGGTGCGGCGTGGCAACAATAATTGCCGCGGCGGTTTTTAAAATGCGATTCAAAAACGGGCGGTAAATTTTTAATAATTTTTTTTGTCGCACAATATCCGCGTGCCACGAGATGATGCGCGGAATAGAAGGCGGTAAAAATAAAGATGCCAAATGACTCATGGGGTCTGGGAAATGCAAATGGATTAAATTCGGTTGAAAAGTTTTGCAAATGTGTATGGCTTTGGCAATTAAAGCAGGGGACAAAACCAGCGAACCATCCACATTAAAGCCTGCTGCGCCCATCACTTTTGCCCCGCAAGGCATTGTTGCGTTAAAACTTTGGCGCGTTTTGGATTGCACCAAATTGATGAATGCCACTTCTTGGTGCAACAAATCAATTAAGGTTTGCGCAACGCATTCCACGCCGCCCAAATTGTGTGGTTCATAAAACTTGCCAAAAACCAAAACACGCAAAGGTTTTGTCATTCCGAGAGCATCCAGCTTAATGTTTCAGCAAAATTGGGAATTTTGCGCCATTGCCCAATGGCTTGGGTGAGTTTGTCGGCATTGCCAATGAGATTTTTAATTTCATTTTGGCGCACCAATTGTGGATTGACTTGAATTTCCATGGTGTGATGGCTTTGGCGTTGCAATTCATCAAAAATGCGTTTTAAAGACAACGAACGACCCGATGCAATGTTGAAAATTCCCGATTGCACATTTTCCGCCAAACCCACATAAGCGCGGGCAACATCGCGCACATCGGTAAAATCGCGCGCCACATCCAAATTGCCCAATTCAATCACTGGGGATTTTTTCTTAAAATGTTCCACCATTTTGGCAATTAAAAAACGCTCGCTTTGGCCAGCGCCTGTGTAATTAAAAGGGCGCGTGATAACAATGGGCAAATCATCAAAACCTTGCAACATCACTTCCATTGCCCATTTGCTTTTGGCGTAATGATTTACCGGATAAGGATGCGTTTTTTCATCCAAAATGCCTTCTTGTTCGCCGTAAATGTTGGCAGAAGAAGGTTGAATAATCACATGAATATTGGGCAAAATGCGGCGCACATTTTCAAATAAGGCGGCCGTGCCGGAAACATTCACCGCATAAAAAGGCGCCACTTGATTTTCCGCCACAAAGCTCAACGCCGCCAAATTCACAATCACATCTGGGGCAAAAAAATAAAGCACAGAAGCAATGGTTTCTGGGTATTTAAAATCCGCAAACAAGCAGTTGGCATTGGCGTGTTGCGCAATGGATGTGGTGCCAAACACAATGTGGTCGCGCGATTCAAAGGCGGTTTTCAAATAAGAACCGGTAAAACTATCCATGCCGATAATCAAAATTTTCATTTTTTTTGCTCCATTTGCCAAAAATCCACGGTCGACATTTTATTTTTTTGAAAAAAATATGGAGTTGACCGTGGATTTTTTGATTGTTTTAAAAAGAAAAACCTTTTTCAACGCGTTTTAAATCGGCTTGCACCATCATTTGGGCTAAATCTTGTAAAGCGGTTTGGGCTTGCCAACCCAACACATTTTTGGCGTGAGAAGAATCGCCAATTAACAAATCCACTTCCGCCGGGCGATAAAACTCTTTGGATACGCGCACCACAATGTTGCCGTTTTTTTGGTTTTTGCCGATTTCGTTTTCGTTTTGGCCTTCCCAAACCAAAGGCATATCCAAAGCGGCAAATGCCAATTCCACAAAGTGGCGCACGGTGTGCGTTTGGCCGGTGGATAACACAAAAGTGTCCGGTTTTTCCGTTTGCAGCATTTGCCACATACCCAAAACATATTCTTTGGCAAAACCCCAATCGCGCTTGGCATCCAAATTGCCCAAATAAAGACAAGATTCTTTGCCCAAATGGATGCGGCAAGCGGCATCAGAAATTTTGCGCGTCACAAATTCGCGCCCGCGCAAGGGGGATTCGTGGTTAAACAAAATGCCGCTGGATGCAAAAATGTTGTAACTTTCTCGGTAGTTGATGGCCATCCAATGCGCAAACAATTTGGCAACGCCGTAAGGGCTTCTGGGATAAAACGGCGTTTTTTCGTTTTGCGGAATGGCTTGCACTTTGCCAAACATTTCAGAAGTGGAGGCTTGGTAAAAGCGAATTTTTGGATTAACAATGCGAATGGCTTCCAACAAATGCAAAGCGCCCAAACCGGTGATGTTGGCGGTGGTAATGGGTTCTTCAAAAGAGACGCCCACAAAACTTTGTGCAGCTAAGTTGTAAATTTCATCGGGCTTGGTTTTGTCCAGCAAGCGAATGGAGGAAGAAGCATCGGTTAAATCGTATTCCACCAATTTCAAATGGGGATGATTCAACACCCCCAATTCTTCCAAACGCCAAAAATTAACCGAACTGTTGCGCCGATAAGCGCCAAAAACGCGGTAATTTTTTTCTAATAAAAGTGCGGTTAAATAAGCGCCATCTTGCCCAGTAATGCCGGTGATTAAAGCGGTTTTTGCCATTTTGTTTTGTCCTTTGTTGTTTTGTTAATTGCGTCCGTAAATATCTTCAAAACGCACAATGTCGTCTTCGCCCAAATAAGCGCCGGATTGCACTTCTATCAATTCCAAAGGAATGCTGCCCGGATTTTCCAAACGGTGTTTCACGCCCAAAGGAATGTAAATAGATTGATTTTCAGAGAGCAAAATTTCTTCATCCCCTTTGGTAACTTTGGCGGTGCCGATGACAATAATCCAATGTTCCGCGCGGTGATAATGCATTTGCAAGGACAATGCCGCACCGGGATTGACCACAATTTTTTTCACTTGAAAATGATTGCCGCAATCAATTTGCTCATAACTGCCCCACGGGCGCACCACGCGTTTTCGTTCATAGGCTTCAATGCGGTTGTGTGCTTTCAAAAACGCCACCACGTTTTTGATGTTTTGCAATTCTTTAAAATCCGCCACCAAAAGCGCATCGTTGGTTTCCACCACCACCATATTGTTTAAACCCAAACACGCAACCAATTTGCTTTCGGCGCGAATATAAGAATTTTGGGTTTTTTCCAAAAAAATATCGCCACTGAACGCATTGCCGTTTTCATCTTTTGGGGACAAGGCATAAAGCGCATCAAAAGCGCCCAAATCCGACCATTCGGCAGACAATTCCACAACGCTGGCTTGGTCAGAAGGCAAATGTTCTGCCACGGCATAATCAATGGAATCCGATGGCGATTGTTCAAAATCGGCTTGATTCAAACGAATAAACTCTGAATTTTGTCTACCATTTTTTAAAGCATTTTGGGCGCATTCCAAAATGCGCGGGTTTTGCTTTTGAATTTCTTTTAACCAAAGTGCGCTGTTGAGCAAAAAAATCCCGCTATTCCAAAAATAATTGCCGCTTTGCACATATTCTTGCGCTTTGATTTCTTGCGGTTTTTCAACAAATTGTTTTAATTCAAAAACGCCAGAAGATAAATTTTTGCCTTTTAAAATGTAACCGTAACCCGTATGCGCACTTTGCGGCACAATGCCAAAGGTGATGACTTTGTTTTGTTGCGCTTGCCCAATGCCTTTTAAAACCGCTTGTTGAAATGCCGCTTTGTTGGCGATGACGTGGTCGGATGGCATCACCAACAAAAGCGACTCAGGATTATTTTCAACCAAAGCCGCCAAGGTTAAAGCGGGCGCGGTGTTTTTGCCGATGGGTTCCAAAACAATGCGGGCATTGTGGATGTTCATTTGGCGCAGTTCTTCTGCCACTTGGTAACAATAGGCTTCATTGGCGATAACAATGGGCGGATTTTGCGCAAAATCCAAGTTTTCCAAACGGCAAAGTGTGGCTTTTAAAAGGGATTGCGTGCCGTTTAAATTTAAGAGTTGTTTGGGATATTTTTCACGCGACAATGGCCAAAGCCTTGTGCCTGCGCCACCGCATAAAATAACAGGCGTAATTGCCATTTTTTGTTTTCCCCTTTTTCAAAAAAGTCAAGTTGACCGTGGATTTTTTTAAAAAAAAACATTTTTCCACGGTCAACGTGAAAAAAATTTTAATTTTGTTTGGCCAAATAATCTTCCAAGCCGCCCAAATAATCCACAATGTTGCCATCTCCCTTGATTTCCCAAATGCGGCTGGCAAGGGAAGAGACAAATTCTCTATCGTGCGAGACAAAAATCAACGTGCCGTTGAATTTGTCCAAGGCATTGTTTAAGGCTTCAATGGATTCCATATCCAAATGGTTGGTGGGTTCATCCATCACCAACACATTGGCGTGGCGCAAAATCAAGCGCCCAAAAACCATTCTGCCTTTTTCGCCGCCGCTTAACACATTGACCGGTTTTTTGGCTTCATCGCCAGAAAACAACAGCCGCCCCAATGTGCCGCGCACCAGCGTTTCCAAGTCGCCATCTTTGTCGGCTTCGGTAATATGATTGCGCATCCAATCGGCTAGGCTTTCATTGCCTTCAAATTCTTTGGAATGGTCTTGCGGGCAATAACCCAGCTGCGCTTTTTCCGACCATTTGATTGAACCATTTTGCGGCGTTAATTCATTCATTAAGAGTTTTAAAAGCGTGGTTTTGCCCACGCCATTTTCACCAATAATGGCGATTTTTTCGCCCGCTTTGATGGTTAACGTTTGGTTTTGAAAAATCGGTTTGTTTGCTTCATAAGAAAACGACAAATTTTCAATTTCCACCGCTTGCCGATGCAATTTGTTTTTTTCATCAAATTCAAAACGAATCCATGGATATTGCCGTGAAGAAGGTTGAATGTCTTCGGGTTTGAGTTTGTCAATCAATTTCAAGCGGCTGGTGGCTTGTTTGGCTTTGGATTTGTTGGCAGAAAAACGCCTAACAAAATCTTGCAATTCTGAAATGCGCTCTTTGGCTTTGGCGTTGGCGGCATAAAGGCGCTCACGCGCCAAGGTGGAAGCTTGTAAAAAATCATCGTAATTGCCGGCATAAGTGGTGATTTTGCCGTAATCCAAATCCGCCATATGCGTGCAAACTTGGTTTAAAAAATGGCGGTCGTGGCTGATGATAATCATGGTGGAATTGCGCTCGTTTAACAAATCTTCCAGCCATTCAATGGTTTTGATATCCAAATGGTTGGTGGGTTCGTCCAACAACAAAATGTCGGGGTTGGCAAAAAGCGCTTGGCAAAGCAACACGCGCAACTTCCAGCCGGGTGCCACTTGGCTCATTTTGCCGTTGTGTAAAGACAAATCAATGCCCACGCCCAAGAGCAATTCGCCTGCGCGCGCTTCGGCGGTGTAGCCATCAAATTCGGCAAAAACGCCTTCTAATTCTGCCGCGCGCATGTAATCTTCTTCGGTTGATTCGGGGTTGTCGTAAATGGCGTTTTTTTCTTGTTGCGCCGCCCACATTTCAGAATGCCCCATCATCACCACGTCTAAAACGCGCTCGTTTTCATAAGCGAATTGGTCTTGTTTTAAATAAGCCAAACGCTCCATAGGGTCTTTGGAAACATTGCCGGAAGTGGGTTCTAATG
>JBNMHE010000015.1:0-19811 GCA_050872585.1 Rhodocyclales bacterium
GTTTGGGGGCATGAAATTACCGATTCTTTAAGCAAGTTTTGGTTTTATTTTAATGAAAAATACCATTATTTAAAACAATTTAAATTTGTTTATACCTTATTATGGGAAAACAGCGATTGTTCTCATTCATTTTACAATTTAATTCAATTATTGGGCATTCCCAAAGAAAATTTAATTAAAATTACCAAACCCACGCAATTTAAACAAGTTTATATTCCAGAGAGCAGTTTCTTTTTTGATTTTAATTTCAACATTCGCCGTTTTACGCCCGATTATTTAAACATTTTAAATAATATTCCACCTTTGCCGCCCGTTGAAAAAGCGCCCAAAGTTTATTTTTCACGTTTGTGTTATTCTCGTTCTATTAAAAATTTTAATGAAGAATCGTTGGAAACTTTTTTTCAAAATCAAGGTTTTAAAATTATTTATCCGGAAAAATGCACGCTTTTAGAAGAATTGGCTTATTTGCAAAATGCCCAATTTTTTGCGGCAACGGAAGGTTCTATTGCGCATAATTTTTTGTTTTGTGCGCCTTCAACCACCGGACTTTTTTTGAAAAAATACAACCAAATCACCTCTTACCAACTCACCATCAATGCGATGAAACAAGCGCAAATTATTTACATCAATGCTTCTTATTCACCACTTGCCAACCGCAATTTGTATAGCGGCACGCAAGGGCCTTTTTTTCTTTATCCAACGCCACAACTTTGTCGTTTTTTTAATGCGCCCATTCAAACTTTTCCATTGTTTTTGTTTTTAAAATCATTGTATGTTGTTTTTCAAAATTATGGATTAAAAAAATCATATATTTTAATCAATCAAATTTATATTCATCCTGTTCGGGCAAAATTGAAAATAAAAACCCGTTTAAAAAATTTAAAAAAACGTTTATTTAAAAAATCCACGGTCGACTCATAATTTTTTTAAATTTTTTTGAATTTTTATTTCAATTCTTTTAAAATTTTTTTCAATGTTTTTTTATAAAATATTTTTTCAAAGCATTTAAAAAAAATGAAATTAAACCTTGATTTTGTTCATCCCCAAGATGCACCCGGCATTGCGCAATACCATGCGCAAAATTTTTTTTATTCCAAACAATTGAGCGTTCCGGTTTTTGAAAACGCCATCGTCAGTGCGCACAATGGCGTTTTTGTCCATGGAAAAACCTTGCCTTACACTTGGATTTCACAAGACGATGCCCAAAAAGCCAGCATGCCTTTGGAAATTGAACAAACCATTGATGAGCCTTGCGTTTTTATTGGACTTTTTACAGGCATTTGGGGACATGAAATCACCGACCATTTGAAGCATTTGTGGTTTTATTTTGACGAAAATTATGCCCATTTAAAACATTTAAAATTTGTTTACAGCTTAATGTTTGCGCCTTTGGATGCCAGTTGCAATTATTTTGAATTGCTGAAAATGTTGGGCATTGAAAAAACGCAGTGCTTGCGCATAGATTGTCCAACCGAATTCAAAACCCTTTATGTGCCCGAAGAATGTTTTTTTCACAATCCTGCAGGTTATACCCAAGAATTTTTAAACATTTTTCAACATTTGCCTGATTTGCCACCGCCGCAACAACCAGCGCCCAAAATTTATTTGTCTCGCACAAAATTAAATTCTTGGAAAGATTTTAACGAAATAGACGTTGAAAACTTATTTAAAAATCAAGGCTTTACCATTCTTTACCCGGAACAACTTTCTTTTTCAGCGCAACTTCGTTATTTTCAACACGCACAAATTTTTGCCGCAACCGATGGTTCCATTGCGCACAATTTGTTGTTTTGCAAACCCAACACCACGGCTTTGATTTTGCGCAAATGCCGATTTTTCACCGGTTACCAAATCATCATCAACCAAATCAAACAAGCCCAAACAATTTATTTGGATGCTTCTTGTTCGCCGCTTGCCAATCGCAACAAAACAAAATGGGCGGAAGGCATTTTTTTTCTTTACCAAAGCAAAGCTTTGCGGCGCTATTTTGGTTTAAAGCCCAAAATGTTTCCTGTTGTGGCTTTTTTGAAAGCGCATTATGCGGTTTTTCGCTCGTTTAATCGGCACGAATTGTGCCATTTTATTGACCATATTTTTTTGGGATTTACGCATCCTCTTCGCGCAAAACTGCAATTGGGCACGCGTTTGAAAAAAATCAAATCGTTTTTTTTCAAGCACTAAACATTTTTTGAAATTTTTTTCACCTCGACCGTGGATTTTTTGTTTTTTTTACTTTTTTGATTTGTCAAGAAAAATAATTTTTCCTTGAAGAAAATGCGTTAAGTCTTTTAAAAAAAAGAAGTTTTTCAACTTATCCACATAATCTGTGGAAAACCCTGTGGAAAACTGTTTTATAAGCGTAAAAAACGCCCTGCAATCAAGGGCTCTTTTTCATTGCTAAAAAAATAGGCAGAATTTTAAGTATTTGATTTTCAAAAACATTTTTATTCAAAACAAAACAAATCCTCATTTTGATGCCTTGACATTTTTTGATTTTTTCATTTTGAATCCTGTGCATAAGTTTTTTAAAAGAAAAGGCAAAAATCGCCCTTGTCAAGCATTTTTTTTACTTTAAACTATGCATTTTTAAGGAATTCTTTATGCGATTTTTTCTTTTTTCTGCCCTTTTGTTTTTGTCGGCTTGTGGTTTTCAATTGCGCGGTTCGGAATTAAGCGCTTTGCCTTATCAAAGTCTTTATATTGATTTAACGCCTGATTCTGAAATGTATTTGTGGCTCTCGCGCTACATTCAATCCTTAAAAACCACGCAAATTGTGGATAATCCCAAAGATGCGCAAGCGCGCTTTGTGGAATTGGACAATGTGCGCCAAAAAAACATTTTGAGTTTGGATAGTCAAGGGCGCGTGAAAGAATACCGTTTGGAAGTCAATTATATTTTCCAAGTGGTCAATGCCCAAGGTCATGTGATTGTGCCGCCCAATGAAATTACTTTAACGCGCGATGTCAGCCATTCGGATGATACTTTGCTGGCCAAAGAATCCGAAGAAGCGCTTTTGTGGCGTGATATGTATCAAGATTTATCCAATCAAATTTTGCGCCGCTTGGTGATGACTCAACCGAAAGCAGCAGAATAAATGCGCATTTCACCCGATAAAATTCTTTCTTCCCCTTTTTCTTTGGTTTATGCCGTTTATGGCAATGAGCCTTTGTTAACCTTAGAAGCGTGCGATATGGTGCGCCAAAAAGCCAAATCACAAGGCTTTTTGGAGCGCAAAATTTTAACCGTGGAAACCGGTTTTCAATGGCAACGTTTGATGGAAGCGGCCGAAAATACTTCTTTATTCAGCCCCAATGTTTTAATTGATTTGCGCGTGCCCAATGGCAAATGGGGCAGAGATGGCGCAGCCGTTTTAAAAAACTATTTGCAAAAAACACGGCAAAATGTCTTGCTGTTGATTTATTTGGGACAATTGGATTGGAAAGATGAAAAAACACAATGGTTTGCAGAACTTTCCCAAAAAGCCACGTTGATTTGCGCCACTGCGCCCACTTTTGCGCAGTTGCCGTCATGGCTGGCGTTTCGCTTAAAAAATCAAAACCAAAGTGCTCCCATTGATGCCTTGCAATTTATTGCCGAACGCGTGGAAGGCAATTTGTTGGCGGCGCACCAAGAAATACAAAAACTTGCCCTTTTGTATCCCCAACGTGCTTTGACCTTCAAAGAAATAGAAGATTGCGTTTTGAATGTGGCACGTTACAGCTTAAACCATTTGCGTGAAGCACTTTTGTTGGGCAATTTGGCGCGTTATGCCAAAGTGGCGCAATCTTTGTTGGAAGAAGGCGAAGTGCCCATTTTGATTTTGTGGGCTTTAACCGAAGAAGTGCGCGCCTTACTGCAAATCAAACAAGCGCAAGAAGCGCGCGTGCCAATGAATGTGGCGTTTAAATCCGCATTGATTTGGGGCGAGCGCCAAGCGCACATCAAAACCGCTTTGTCGCTTTATTCCAAAAGAGGCATTGAAAACGCCTTTGCCGAATTGGAAAAATTGGATTGCGTTTTAAAAGGTGCGGCCAAAAATTACGCGTTGTTTTTGGAAGATATTTTGCGCATCCCACTGATTTTAAAAGGTTTGCCAGCAGAATCAATTTTTTGAAAAAATCCACGGTCAACGCATTATTTTTTTTAAAATTTTTTTGCCGTTGACCGTGGATTTTTGAATTTAAGCAAACAAAATCACAATCTCACACGCATTCCAAATGTTCCACCATTAAACTCAACGATTCCACGCCACGAAAAGAATTCACTCCCAATTTGTAAATCAAACGCACTTGGGCAGGCACATTTAAAATTGGCGCATTGAAAAAAATAGCTTGAAGCGGCAATTTGTTTTGCGCCAAAACTTGCATTTTCAAATGTTTTTCTTTTAAAACTTGCTGGTGTTGCACATCAAAAATGCCTTCAAACAAAGGAGCAGGAAAACCTTGCCCCCAAACTTGATTGTTGAGCAATTTTGCCACGTGAATGTTAAAAAAATCATCAGACAAAGCGCCATCGGTTTCAATAATTTTGGGACCCAACAAGCCATTTTGCGCAACCAGTTGAAAAAATAAAGTTTTAAAACGTTCAAAATTTTCAAGACGCAAGGTCAAGCCTGCCGCCATGGCATGTCCGCCAAAACGGCACAAAATGCCGGGCGAGGCTTTTTCAATTAAATCCAAGGTATCGCGCAAATGAAGACCGGGCACGCTTCTGCCTGATCCTTTGATCAATCCTTCTTCTTGTGCTTTGCCAAACACAAATGCCGGCAAATGGTAATTTTTCACCAAATGCGATGCCAACAAACCCACCACGCCTTCATGCCAATTTTCACCCAACAAACAAAACGCCGTTTGTTGATTTTCCATAGGCGGCAATTGCGCAATTAAATTTTGGGCTTCCAATTTCATTTTGCGCTCAATGGATTGGCGTTCATGGTTTAAATCGCTCAAACGCTGGGCAAGATAAGCCGCATGGGCAATATCATCGGTAATCAAACATTCCACACCAATTTGCATGTGGTCAATGCGGCCGGCGGCATTCAAACGCGGCGCAATGCGAAAACTCAAATCTTCCACTGATGCCGAAAATGGCGAAATACCAGCCACTTCAAACATTTTTTGTAATCCAATATGCAAAGCGCCTTGACGAATATTGCGCAAACCATGTGCCACCAAAATGCGATTATTGTGGTCAAGTGGCACCAAATCCGCTACGGTTCCTAATGCCACCAAATCCAATAAACTTTTGAAGTTGGGCTCCACTTTGTTTTTAAAAAATCCACGAAGACGCAATTGCGCACGCAAAGCCAACATCACATAAAAAACAACGCCTACACCTGCCAAATTTTTGGATGGAAAACGGCTTTCTTTTTGATTGGGATTCACAATGGCAAAAGCGCGCGGCGTTTTTTCTGCGGGCAAATGGTGGTCGGTGATGATGGTTTGAATGCCAAATTGTTTGGCGTATTCCACGCCCTCATCGCTTGCCATACCATTATCCACCGTGATAATCCATTGTGGGCGAGGTTGCATAGTCAATAACAAATCCACAATGGCAGGCGTTAAACCATAACCAAATTTAAAACGATCGGGCACCAAATAACGCGCTTTTAATCCCAACATTCCCAAAGCACGCACAGCCAAAGCGGTGGAGGTTGCGCCATCGCAATCGTAATCACCAATAATGATGACCTCTTCTTTTTTTTCTACGACCTCTGCCAACATTTGGGCGGCTTGTTCGGCATTTTCCAACAGCAAAGGCGGCAACAATGCCGATAAATTCAAATCAATATCATCAAAATTTTGAATGCCGCGCGAAGAAAATAATTTTGCCAATAAAGGATGCACTTTGTTTTGCGTTAAACGATAAGCCGCTTGTGCATTGTGTTCGCGTTGTTTGATTTGAATAGAAGTGTTGCTGGTCATAGTCATTGAAAACGCCTTAAAAAAAGATGCACCGAAAAATAAACCGCAAGATAAGCCAAGCCAATGGATACCGCCAATAAAGAAAGAACAAACCAAGGCGTGATGGGTATAAATTGCAAAGGCAAATCGTAAAAATAAGCCAAATGTGCAACCGATGGCTTTAAATAATGAATCAAAATGTGCAACATCAAAAGCGCGAACAAAGCGCCCCAAGTGCCCAATAAAATTCCAAAATAATAAAATGGTGCGGCAATAAAATGATGCGTGGCGCCCATCATCCAAGAAACTTCCATTTCATCTTTGTAAAGCATCATTTGCAAGCGCACGCTATTGAAAACAATGGCAATTAAGCCAGCAAAAAAAAGCAAAGCCAACAAATTCATTAAACGTTTGAACAAATCAATCATGGCTTGATAACGCTCTGCCCAAGCGCTATCCCATTGCACTTGATGCACATTTTCCCAAGTTAAAAAAACATTTTGCAATTTTTTTAACGCCAGCACATTTTGTTCCAAAGGCGCAACCACAAAAGCATCGGGCAAGGGATTTTTTTCTAATAAAGGATCGGTTTCTCCCCAATGCAAATCTTTTGTTAAATTTTGAAGCGCTTCTTCTTTGGAAACAAATTGAAAACGAACAGGCATTTTTTCCAATTGTTGGCGAATGTGGTGAACATCATCGCGCGTGGCATTGAAATTCAAAAACAAACTCATCTCATGCAAAGCCATTTTGCTGCCAAAATTTTCCGCACTTTCTAATAATAGAAAACCAAAGGAAGGCAAAGTCAAAGCAATGGAAATGGCAAAAATGGAAATCAAACTGCCGCCCCAATTTTGACAAAGCTGCACATTGGCACGCCAAAAAGCCATCCTATGCAAACGCAAAATTTTCATTTAAAGCATTCCATTTTTTAAAATCAAATGGCGCGCATCCGAATCAACAAACCATGCTTGATCGTGCGAAACAACCAAGATGGCCACGCCCATTTGGTGAAAATCATCAAACAAAGCCCGAATTTCATCACCCGTTTGTTTGTCCAAATGGCTGGTTGGTTCATCGGCAATTAACACGGATGGACGATTGACCACAGCTCTGGCAATTGCCAAACGTTGTTGTTCTCCGCCCGATAATTCCACAGGATTGGCTTTGATTTTGGAAGACAAACCTACTTTATCCAATGCGGCAAGCGCTCTTTTTTTGGCTTCTTTAAAAGAAAAACCTTGCACTTCCAATGGAAACAACACATTTTCCAAAGCATTTCTATCAAACAACAATTTGGGATCTTGAAAAATCAAGCCAAAATGTCGCCGCAAAAAAGGCAATGCCGCTTGACGCATTTTGGACAAACTTTGTTCGTTGAAAAAAACATCACCTGACGATGGTTTTTCCAAAGCCGCCATAATTTTCAACAAAGTGGATTTTCCCGCACCCGATGCCCCCGAGAGCAACACTTTTTCGCCCATTTGCAAAGTGAAATTCACATTTTTGAGCACCACGTGTTCGGCATAATGTTTGGCAATGTTTTTCAGTTCAATCATGGTTTAAGTTTAAGTTTAAGTTTAAATTTATTTTAATTTATTTTAATTTTTTCAAAAAAATTGGGCGTTGACCGTGGATTTTTTAAAAAAACAGCATTTATTCATAAAACACATCCACAATTTCAATTTCGCGAAAACCTTTGGGCGTTTTAAATTCCACCACATCGCCTGCGTTTTTCTTCAACAAAGCGCGCGCCAAAGGGCTAATCCAGCTGATTTTATTGGTTTGCGCTTTTTCGCCACTTTCAATTTCATCCACGCCCACAATTTGCACGCGCGATTCTTCGCCATTTTCATCCAAAAAAGTAACTGTTGCGCCAAAAAAAATTTGTGTGTTGCCTTTTTGTTTCAAAGGATCCACCACTTCGGCGGCATCAATTCGTTGATTCAAAAAACGAATGCGTTTGTCTATTTCACGCAAACGCCTTTTGCCGTAAATATAATCGCCATTTTCCGAACGATCGCCATTACCTGCCGCCCAAGAAACCACATCCACCACCTTGGGACGCTCGGTTTTAATCAACCATTCGCGCTCGTCCTTTAATTTTTGGTAGCCTTGC
The DNA here is from genome assembly GCA_050872585.1 of Rhodocyclales bacterium. GTDB lineage: Bacteria > Pseudomonadota > Gammaproteobacteria > Burkholderiales > Rhodocyclaceae > SFHR01. Next base: position 8,024 of record JBNMHE010000015.1, read on the forward strand.
GGGGTGATGTAGTTTTTTTGTTCCATTTTAAAAAAAATTGTGCGTTGACCGTGGATTTTTTAAAAAATTAACTGCCCCAAATACCACGCCAATGCGGCAACCAAACCTGAGCAAGGCATGGTTAAAATCCATGCCCAAATAATACCGCCAGCCACGCCCCAACGCACGCGCCTTGTGCCGTGCGTGGCACCCACGCCCGCAATGGCACCAGTGATGGTGTGCGTGGTGGAAACGGGAATGCCAAAAGTCGTGGCAATAAAAAGCGTTAAAGCACCGCCCGAATTGGCACAAAAACCACGCGCTTGGTTGAGTTCGGTAATGCGATTGCCCATCGTTTTCACAATGCGCCAACCGCCAAAAAGCGTGCCCAAACCCATTGCCGTATAACAAGAAAAAACAACCCAATGCGGCACGTGGTTATCACCGTTGGTCATATTCGCGGCAATCAAAAGCATCCAAATGATGCCGATGGTTTTTTGGGCATCGTTGCCGCCGTGCCCCAAACTATACGCCGCGGCGGAAAGCAGTTGCAAACGGCGGAAATATTTATCCACGCGCCGTGCAGGCATTTTGCGACAAAGCCAAGAAAGCGCCACCATCGCAAATCCGCCGAATAAAAAACCCAACAATGGCGCAATGAAAATAAAAGCAACAATTTTTAACACGCCCAAAACCACCAAACTTTGCATGCCTGATTTCACCAACGCCACGCCAACAAGCCCGCCAACCAATGCGTGAGAAGAGGACGATGGAATGCCAAAATACCACGTGATGATATTCCACACGATGGCGCCAACCAATGCGCCAAAAATCACATAGTGGTCAACAATAGCGGCATCAATGGTGCCTGTGCCGATGGTTGAAGCCACATGCAAATCAAATAAAAAATACGCCAAAAAATTAAAACCAGCCGCCCAAACAACGGCTTGCAAGGGTTTTAAAACGCGGGTAGAAACCACTGTGGCAATGGAATTGGCGGCATCGTGAAAGCCGTTCATAAAGTCAAAAATCAAAGCCACAGCAACCAAAAGAACCACTGCAAAAAAGCCGATGGGCGCGGTTTCCATTTTTATGAATTTTCCAAAACAATCGATTCAATGGTGGTTGCCACATCTTTGCAATGATCGGTCACCGACTCCAATACTTCGTAAATTTGTTTGATTTTGATCAGTTCGCGCACATCTGGTTCTTCTCTAAAAAGGCGCGACATCGCTTCACGGTATTGTCTATCTGTTGCGGTTTCCAATTCTGCAATTTCATGGCAAATGCGCAAAATGGCAGGCGAATTGTCCATGCTGTGCAACAATTTCACCACCGCTTGAATGCGCTCGCAACAATGCATGGTGATTTCGCCCATATTTTTTACTTCTTCGGGCACGCATTTGACATCGTATAAAAAAACCACTTCGGCAACGTCCTGAATCACATCCAACACATCGTCCAAGTGGCTGATTAAAGAATGAATTTCATCGCGGTCAAATGGCGTAATAAAAGAAGTATGCAACTTGGAAAGCACTTCATGCGTGATGTCATCGGCTTGGCGCTCAATTTTGTCTATTAAATCGGCAATTTCGGTAGCGCGTTCATTGTTTTTTTCTACCAAAGCCTCGGTCAAATCAAACAATGCCACGCCACCTTTGGCAATCAAATCAGCGTGATTGTTGAAAAGTTCAAAATACTTGGCATCACGCGGCATAAAACGAGCAAACATTGCGGTGTTCCAAAATGAAAACGGCGTGAATTTTAACACGTCTTTTTTTTTAAAAAAAAGCACAGCAAACCGTGTTTTTTTGAAAAAAAATAAACGTTTACCGTGGAAAATCAGAGTTTTTGCTTCAACCGCCGCTCTATTTTGGCAAAAACATCATCCAACAACATCGGCGTGAGATTGTTTTGTTCAACGCAAACGTTGAAATAACGCGCATCGTCTATTAAATGCGAATGCAAATGCCCGTGAATATTGGCTTTAAACCTAAAAAACTGCGAAGGATGAATGGGAATGTGCGTCAAAATGCAGTGGTTAGTTAATCTGCGTGCAACCAACAATTTTGTCAAAAAAAGGCAAATAATTTTGAATGCCATAATGGTCGTGGTTGCCCAAAACCAAGTGCTTGGTGCCGTTTAAGGCTTGCAAAACTTCGCTATTGTCGCTCCCAAAAAAAACATCACCCAAGTGCCAAACCACATCATCGTTATTCACCACGCTGTTCCAACGCGCCACAAGTTCTTGATTATGCAAATAAATATTAGGAAACGGGCGGTTTTTGGCTTCAAAGCGCAAAATGTTTTGGTGGCTAAAATGGGTGTCGGAAGTTAGAAAAACGCGTTTCATCTTGTTTGCCTTGATAAAAAACTTCTTTTGATTTTTTTAATTTTTTTTAAGTTGACCGTGGATTTTTTATTTTTTTTAAATTTTACAACAAAACTGCATTTTTTTAAGAAAAAACCAAATTGCCGTTGACGATTACAATTTTGCGTTTTAGAATGCGCATTCTTTTTGATGTGCCTCGGTGGCGGAATCGGTAGACGCAGTGGACTCAAAATCCACCGCCGCAAGGCGTGCCAGTTCGAGTCTGGCCCGAGGCACCACCAATGAATGTTAAATCTTCTTTCTGGTGTGTGTTGAATTGTTTTGCCGCTTTCTTTGAAAGCGGTTTTTTTGTTTTACGTTTTTTAATTTTTATTTATTGTATTTATTTTTATTTTTATTTTCTAAAATGTTTTAAATCAAAAAATATTCTGGTTGAATGGATTCTTTTAAACGCAATTGCCGCGCACTAACGCCCAACAAACGCAGTGGTTTTTTTAAATGAAAATACTTTAAGGTTTGCCGCGCGGCTGCCAACAAATCCGATTTTTCCACAATCGGCGAACTTAAAGAATAACTGCGCACCACACTTGAAAAATCAGAAAAAATAATTTTCACCGCAACACTTTGGGTCAGCATTTTTTTGCGTTTTAAATCAAAGGAAATTTTTTGACACAAATCGTTTAAATTTTGCGTTAAAAGCGCGCGGTCATCGGGCAAATGATAATCGCGCACAAACGTATTTTCAGCGCCAATGCTTTGCGGCAAATCTTTTTGAAGTTTCAAAGCGCGCGAATCAATGCCATTGGCAGAACAATGCAACCATTCTCCCAAACGCAAACCAAAGTGTTCTTTTAAAAAATCGGGCGGCATTTTGGCCAAATCACCAATGCTGAAAATGTTCAATGCATTTAATTGCTTTGCCATTTTTTTGCCAATGCCGTTAATTTTATTCACCGACAAAGGAAAAATGATGTTTTCCAAATCTTGTGGAATATTGAACACCGTTAAACCGCAAGGCTTGTGGTGCGCACTTGCCAGTTTGGCCATCAATTTATTGGGTGCCAAACCTATGGAACAATTCAAATGCGTTTTTTGAAAAACATGTTGTTGAATGCGTTTTGCCGCTTCAAAAGAATCGGGAAAATCGCTTAAATCCATATAAATCTCATCAATGCCCACATCTTCAATTTTGGGCGCAATCTCGCGCACAGCATTTTTAAATTGCGTGGAATAAAAGCGATTGTCGTTCATCAAAACCGGCAACAACGCCACATTTTGATTTTTCAATCGGGCGATTTGCGCCGCTTTCATCAATGGCATAGCCGACTTTAAAGACAATTCTCTGGCTTGATAACTTGCCGAAGCAATCACGCCTCTTCCTTGGTAATCCCACAAAGAAAAGGCTTGGTTATTCTGTGGCAAAGGCACATTTTTGCCCCCCACCACAAGCGGCACATCGTTTAAAAAAGGAAAACGCAAACGCACAACGGATACAAAAAAAGAATCCATATCCAAATGCGCAATGCATGGCATGATTCAAAAGGCGCACTAACCGCTTTTTTTAACGTTCTTCAAAAGCATCGTTGGTGGGCGGAAGTCCCAAAGCATCCCGTGCAGCTTGGTCTTTCACCGCGCGATTTTGTTGCGCTTCTTCTAACCTTTGTTCAATTTGATTTTTTTGTTGTTTGCGCACTTGCATTTCTTCTTTTTTTAAAACCGCAGAAGTTGCCGCACCGGTTAAAACTTCCACGCCACAAGCGCTTAAAACCAAAGGAAGACAAAACAAACAAAACATTTTTTTCATTTTTTTCTCCTTTATCCTTTTAAAAAGAATAGTTGAATTTAAAAAAAATCCACGGTCAACGGCTTATTTTTTTTAAAAATTTAAAAAAAATAATCGGTTGACCGTGGAAAAATTGTTTTTTACATACAACACGTCACCGTAATGGTGCTGGCGATATCATCTGCCGAACAACCGCGGGAGAGATCATTCACCGGTTTTGCCGCACCTTGAATAAAAGGACCAATTGCCGTGGCACCTGCCAAACGTTCCACCAATTTGTAGCCGATGTTGCCCGCTTGCAAATCTGGGAAAATCAACACATTCGCGCGCCCGGCAACAGAACTGCCTTTGCATTTGGCTTTACCTACACTTTCAACCAAGGCGGCATCCAGTTGCATTTCGCCATCAAAAATGGCCACATCTTCGGAAATGTTCATTTCTTTTGCGCGTTTTAAGGTCAATTCCACCGCTTGTTGCACTTTTTCAACCAATTCGTGCTTTGCCGAACCTTTGGAAGAAAAAGACAAAAACGCCACGCGCGCTTGGCCGCCGATTAAGTTTTTGTAAGTATTCACGGTGGATAAAGCAATATCAGACAACTGCTCGGCATTGGGGTTGGGATTGACCGCGCAATCGGCAAACAACATCACCTTATCCCCCGCAGGCGATGGCGTTTTGAGTTCCATAATAAAAGAAGAACTTGCCAAATTGATGCCGGGCGCGGTGCCCACCACTTGAAACGCTGCACGCAACATATCGCCCGTTGAAGCAATAGAACCGGCAACCAAACCGTGCGCCTTGCCGGTTTTCACCAGCATATTGCCAAAATAAAGCCGATTTTTCATTTGATGAAGCGCTTCTTCTTTGGTGATGGCTTTGCCTTTGGCGGCGCGCTCTTGAACGTATAAATCGGCAAATTCTTGAAGTAAGGGCGAATTTTGCCAATCCACAATTTCCAAATTTTCAGTATTTTCAAAAGCCACACCGGCGCTGGATTGTTGCCATTCATCCGGCGTTGCCAAAACAATGAGTTTGGCAATGCCATCTTTTAAAATTTTGGCGGTGGCGTTTGCCACGCGCGCATCCATACCTTCTGGCAAAACGATGGTTTTATTCAAAGTTTTTGCCTTTTTGGCAAATTCTTCCAAAATGGACATTCTCACTCTCCTTTTTTAAAAAAAATTTAACGTTGACCGTGGATTTTTTTAAAACGGCACATCCAAATGCGGCGCTAGGTCTTTTAAAATTTGGCGAAAATCGTTTTGAATGGCATTTAAAGCGTTTTCATCATCGGCTTCAAAACGAAGCACCACAACCGGCGTGGTGTTGCTTGCGCGAATTAAACCAAAACCGTTTTTGTATTCCACGCGTAAACCATCAATGGTGATGATTTTTTCAGCGTTTTGAAAATAATTCTTTGCCGCAGCGCTTAATTGTTCAATCAACAAAAACGGCTCGCCTTCTTGCATGGCGATGTTTAATTCTGGAGTGGAAGGCGCATTGGGCAAATTGTCCAACACGGCGTTGGGGTTTTCAAAAGCGCTTAAAATTGCAATCAAACGCGCGGCAGAATAAAGCGCATCATCAAAACCAAACCAGCGCTCTTTGAAAAAAATATGCCCGGACATCTCGCCTGCCAAAGCCGCGCCCGTTTCTTTTAATTTTTGTTTAATCAAAGCATGGCCGGTTTTCCACATCAAAGGTTTGCCGCCGTGCGCCATAATCCAATGGTTTAAAAGCCGCGTGCATTTGACATCAAACAAAATGGTGGCGCCCTTTTCACGTTTTAAAATATCGGCGGCAAAAAGCATCAACTGCCGATCTGGAAAAACCACATTGCCGTTTTTCAGCACCACGCCCAAGCGGTCGCCATCGCCATCAAAAGCCAACCCCAATTCGCAATCGCTGTTTTTTAAATGTTCTTGCAAATCTTTTAAGTTTTCTAATTTGGATGGGTCGGGATGGTGATTAGGAAAATTGCCGTCAACTTCGCAAAATAACGGGGTAATTTCAGCGCCTAATTTTTCTAATAATGCTGGCGCAAAAGCGCCCGCCACGCCATTGCCGCAATCTAGGGCAATGTTCATTTTTTTTTCAAAATGAATGTCAGAAGCAATGCGCTCAAAATAAGCATTTTGAATGTTGATGTTTTGCACTTTGCCGGGGTTTTCTGCGGTTAAAAAAGCGCCATTTTGAATGTCTTTTAAAATGCCTTGAATAGAATCGCTTGCCAAGGTTTCCCCGGCAATGACCATTTTCAAACCATTGTATTCTGGCGGGTTGTGGCTGCCGGTTAGCGCCACCGCAGAGCCACATTGCAAATGGTGCGCCGCAAAATAAACCATCGGCGTTGGCACTTGATTCAACACAAAAACATCCACGCCAGCTTGAAGAATGCCGTTGATTAAAGCATTTTGCAGTTTTTCACCGGATAATCTGCCGTCTCGCCCAACGGCAATGGCTTGGGAATTTTTTTCTTTTGCCATTTTGCCCAAAATGTTGCCGATGGCAAAAACCGCATCAGAAGTTAAGGTTTTATCCACAATGCCACGAATATCATAGGCTTTGAAAATTTCAGGCGCAATGTGCATGGTTTAAAAAATCCTTTTTTTTAAAATCCACGGTGAACCGTTCATTTTTTTGAAAATTTTTGAAGGTTCACCGTGGAAAATGGTTATTTTGAATGTTGGCGCATCAAATCAAAAAAATGTTCAAACAAACACAAAGCATCGTGCGGGCCCGGGCTTGCCTCTGGATGCCCTTGAAAAGAAAACGCCGGGCAATCGGTGCGTTCAATGCCTTGCAATGAGCCATCAAAAAGCGAAATGTGGGTGGCTTTCAAATGGCGGGGCAAGGTTTCAGAATCCACAGCAAAACCGTGATTTTGGCTGGTAATCCACACCTTGCCGCTTGTTAAATCTTTGACGGGATGATTGGCGCCGTGGTGCCCAAACTTCATTTTGCTGGTTTTGGCACCACTTGCCAGCGCCAACAATTGATGCCCCAAACAAATGCCAAAAATGGGAATTTTTTTCTCTAAAAAAGTTTGAATAGCAGAAATGGCATACGTGCAAGGTTCTGGGTCGCCCGGGCCGTTGGATAAAAACACGCCAGCAGGATTCATTTTTAAAACCTCATCGGCGCTTGTTTGAGCAGGCACCACCCAAACTTTGGCGCCAAAATGTTTTAAAAGCCGCAAAATGTTGCGTTTGATTCCAAAATCATACGCCACCACCAAAGGCGCATTGTCTTTTAAATGTTTGTGTTCAAAGCCGTTTAAAGTCCAAATGCCCGCTTTCCATTCGTAAGATTCGGTGGTGGAGACTTCTTTTGCCAAATCCATGCCAGATAAACCCGGAAAAGAGCGCGCAAGCGCCACGGCTTTTTGTTCGTCAATATCGCCAGCCATAATGGCGCCCGCCATAGCGCCGTTTTCACGCAAATGCCGCGTTAAGGCGCGCGTATCTATTCCAGCGATTGCCACAACATTTTTGCGTTGCAAATATTCGCTCAACGTCTCACTTGCGCGCCAGTTGGATGTGGGCGGCAAATGATTCACAATTAAACCGGCGGCAAAAGGCTTAACAGCTTCTTCATCTTCAACATTGCAACCCACGCTACCAATATGCGGATACGTTAAAGTAACCAACTGCCTGCAATAAGAAGGGTCGGTTAAAATTTCTTCATAGCCCGTCATTGCGGTGTTGAAAACCACTTCCCCGCTTTTTAAACCCGATGCGCCAATAGAATAAGCTTTAAAAATTGTGCCATCCGATAATGCCAGAATTGCACTTTGCCAAGAAGGAATAAGTGACACAAAAAACCCCAAAATCAAATAATGCTTATTGTAACAAAAAAGAACTTTGCCACAGACTTTGATTTTTCAAATTATTGTCAAAAATCCACGGTCAACTCATGATTTTTTTAAATTTTTTTGCTGTTGACCGTGGATTTTTTTGTTTTGTTATTAAAGAATTGAGTTTAAAAAACTTGTCAATTAGAAAAAAGCGTTTATAATTTTGCCCTTTTCAATGCCTTTTGCGTTCTTAGCTCAGTTGGTAGAGCGCTAGCCTTACAAGCTGGATGTCGGCGGTTCGAGCCCGTCAGAACGCACCAAAAAGCTCTGGTGGTGGAATTGGTAGACACGCTATCTTGAGGGGGTAGTGGCGCAAGTCGTGCGGGTTCAAGTCCCGCCCAGAGCACCACAAGGAGCAAAAAAGTGTTCAAAAAAATCCTTTGTTTGTGCTTGTTATGCGGCAGTTTTTCTGCTTTTGCGCAAAATCAAAACTTGCAAAGTGCGCCTTGTTCGGCAAAATGCTTTGCGCAATTTTCTGCTTTGCGTGTCTCTTCTTTCAGCAATCTCAAAGAAATGTTGCGTTTGCAAGAACAACTAGAAGAAAAAGTGCAAATGAAAAAAGATCTTTACGCTTGGCAAATCAAACTCATGGATTTGGAGCGTGCGCATTCTTTAAAATCTTTGGAAATTTTGCAAGAAATCAAACAAAACGAATTGGATGAAAAAACTTGCCAAGGTTTTATTGAGCGTTTGAAATTAACCTCTGAAATGACCAAACTTTCCAAAGATTTATTTGCAGTAATGCCCGATGAAAATGGGAATTAAAGTGGAATAAAAAAACAATTAAAAATCCACGGTCAACTTGAATTTTTTTTCAAAAACAAATGATTAAAATTGCGCATTTACAAAAATTTTACGGCAATGAACAGGTTTTGGATGATATTGGTTTAAGCATTCAAGCTGGCGATATTTTTGCCATTGTCGGGCATTCGGGCGCAGGAAAATCCACGCTTTTGCGCTGCATCAATGCGCTTGAAACTTACCAAAGCGGCAGTTTAAAAGTGTTTGGCGAAGAAATCAGCGAAGTGGCGCAAAATCACCAAAAATTGCGCCAGTTGCGCCGCGATATTGGTATGATTTTTCAGCATTTTGCCTTGATGAGTCGCAAAAATGTTTTTGAAAATATCGCAATGCCTTTGCGCATTCATCAATTTGAAGAAGATGAAATTCAACAACGCGTAGCCGAATTGTTAAATTGGGTGGGTTTGGCGCACAAAGCCAAGGCGTATCCAGTGGAATTGTCCGGTGGGCAAAAGCAACGCGTGGCAATCGCGCGCGCCTTAACCTTAAAACCCAAAATTTTGTTAAGCGATGAAGCCACTTCGGCACTAGACCCGCACATCACCAAAAACATTTTGGATTTGTTGCGTGAAATCAATCAAGAATTGGGCATTGCCATTGTTTTGGTAACGCACCAAATGGAAGTGGTCAAACACATTGCGCAAAAAGCGGTTTTATTGGAACACGGCAAAATTATCGGCGCGGGGCAAACGCAAGAACTTTTTTTAAAACCTGATGAAAAAATGTTGGCATTTTTGGGTGAGAATGAAATCAATGAATCGCTGCCAACCACAGGCGTGAATGTCAAACTTTATTATCCCAAAGAAGTGGCGCAACACAGCGTGATTACGCAAATGGCAAGGCAGTTGAACATTGATTTTAATATTGTTTGGGGGCGCATTGAACGCTTAAACGATATTGCCTTGGGGCATTTTGTGATTAACATCGCTGAAAAAGACAAAGACCGCGTGGTGCAATTTTTGCAACAAAGCGGCGTGTTGTGGGAAATTTAAAAAATCCACGGTCAACGTGGATTTTTTTTGAAAAAATAATGCGCTTAATTAGAATACGAAAACGAAAATGGAGTTGAACGATGCGCCAGATTCCCTACACCTTACAATCACCCGAATTGATTTATACATCGTCAAAAAGTTATTTGGATACCATTTTACAAAAAAGCCAAAAATACCTTGATTTTGAATTGAATGCCGCAGAACGAGAAGAATTTTTAAAACGCATTCAACGCATTTATAAATTTAAAAATACAAAAAAAATTATCACAGAATTTGAAAAAACATATTACGCTTTTATTAAAGAACTTTATCAAAATCAATATGCGCACAATGCGCATTTGGAAAAATTTTTAAACAGCAAAAAATCAAATGTCAAAATAATTTGGGGCGATTGTTTAAATGCTTTAAAACAAATGAAAAATGAAAGCGTGGGCGTGATGGTGACAAGTCCGCCTTATTACAATGCACGCGATTATGCGCATTATGCAAACTTACAAGAGTATTTAAATACGATGGAAGCCATTTTGCACGAATGCTATCGGGTTTTGGATAATCACCGTGTTTTTGTTTTTAATGTGGGCGATATTTTTGATAACGACAATTTATTTACAAAAAGCACTTGGGGAAAACGGCGTTTACCATTGGGTGCTTATTTTATCAATTTATTTGAAAAGGTTGGTTTTAGCTTTGTGGATGATATTATTTGGGATAAGGGAGAAGTGCAAAGCCAACGGCATAAAAATGGAAATAAACCTTTTCCTTATCATCAATACCCCATGAATTGTTATGAACATATTTTGATTTTTCATAAACATAGGAATGATGAAACGCGCTACCCTTGCCCTGTTTGCGGTTGTTTACAAGTCAATGGCAATGCTTACACAGAGCGTGGTTTAAAAAGTTGGGAATGCAAAAATTTGGATTGTTTTGAACGCAGTGCGGCCAATCGCGGCAAGCGATTCAGCGCCAAAACTTTTTTTACGCAAAACAATAGCTTCAACATAGGCAATGAAATTCCCAAAGATTTCATTTACGCATGGCGCAGGGATATCAAAAAAATTACGCCTGTCATCAAAATTAACTCCAAAGGACAAAACACCATCGGACACACGGCGCCATTCCCACGAGAAATTCCTGAATTTGCAGTGAGAATGTTTAGTTACAAAGGTGAACGTGTTTTAGACCCATTTGCGGGATTGGGCACCAGCATTAAAGTTGCCAATGAATTGGAACGTGTGGGCGTAGGCATTGAACGTGATTTAAGCCTAAAAGAAGCAATGCATAAATTTTTAGGCGATTTTGAGGAATTTAAACTATGAGTGAATTAGAAGAAGAAAAGAAAAAACAAGTTATCGGACTTTTTGGTGAAATGCAATTGGCCATGAAATTACACGCATTGGGTTGGCAAGTTCACCGCAGTTATATTGATGAAGGCATTGATTTTGTCATCAGCCGCTATTTTTGCAAAAACTGCCAAACATTCAGCAACCAACTTATCAGACAAAATCAATACGAAGGAAAAAATGTCAAATGTGTTACCAATCTTTGTGATATTTGTGAAAAACAAAGATTAGATATCGTCACCCGCTATTTGCAAGTCAAAACCAGTGAAGGCAAACCTACAAAAGAACCAACAATACGCCAATTTAGTTTTCACCCCAAAATTCGTTACGACATGGATAAAAGTGTTTTTTATGTTTGGATTGCTGTTTTTGCTAATTTACAAAATGAAAAAGATTTAGAAAATGCCAAACTCCATTTTTATATTTTTAAAAGTAACGATGTTAATCTATTTGATGATATTGCTTTACCCACTTACCAAATCACAGACAATCAAAAAACTTCCCTTCGCATCAATATACAAGGCGAAATTTTAAATCAAGGCAAAAAACACGATTATGCGTGTTTTAAAGATTTTCATAATCATTTTAAAATTTTGGAGTAAATCAAAAAACAATCGGTTCACCGTGGATTTTTGCGCAATCCACGCTGAACCTTGAAAAATTTTCAAAAAAACCGCACGTTGACCGTGGAAAAAAAGAAAA
>JBNMHE010000016.1:0-19409 GCA_050872585.1 Rhodocyclales bacterium
AAAAATAGTTTTTTGTTGCATGCCCAAAATTGCTTTGATACAAGACGAATTGATTAGCCAAATTGCCGCGGGCGAAGTGGTGGAGCGTCCGTCTTCGGTTTTGAAAGAATTGGTTGAAAATGCTTTGGATGCAAAAGCGCAAAAAATTGAGGTTAGCCTTGAAGAAGGCGGCGTGCGTTTGATGCAAGTTGTGGATGATGGCATTGGCATTGCGCAAAATGAATTGACTTTGGCATTAACGCGGCATGCCACTTCCAAAATTTGCAGTTTGTCCGATTTGGAATCGGTGATCAGTTTTGGTTTTCGCGGCGAGGCCTTGGCATCTATTGCGTCTGTTTCGCGTTTTAGTTTGAAAAGTCGCACGCAAAATGCGCCTTATGCTTTTGTGATTCATTCTGAAAATCAGCAAATTGAACCTGCCGCCGGTGATTTTGGCACCACCGCAACCATGCGTGATTTGTATTTTAATACGCCAGCAAGACGCAAATTTTTAAAATCCAGCGGCACGGAATTTGGGCATTGTGTTGCGGTTTTAAAGCGTTTGGCGCTTGCCAATCCTTTGGTTTCATTCCGTTTGAAAAACAACGGCAAAGATTATTTTGATTACAAAAGTGCGCAATCTTTGCCTGAGCGCGTGATGCAAGTTTTGGGAGAAGATTTTTTAAAAAATAGTTTTTTGTTGCATGCCCAAAACGATGAATTTTCTGTGCAAGGTTTTTTGGAGCGACCATCGTGCGCCAAAAATCACGGCAATACTTTTTTGTTTGTGAATTCGCGCTTTGTGCAGGATAAAACCATGGCACACGCCATCAAAATGGCTTACCGCGATGTGTTGCACGGCGCAAAACAAGCTTCTTATTGTTTGTTTTTTTATTTGTCGCCTAAAAATGTGGATGTCAATGTGCATCCAGCCAAAACGCAAATCCGTTTTCGGCAATCGCAAGCGGTGCATCAATTTATTTTTAATGCGGCGCAAAAAGTATTGTCTCAAGCCGCCCATCGCCAAAGTGCCGTGGATTTTATGCCCAAAGAATCCGATGATTTTGCGCATCATTTTGATATTCCCAAAACGGTTTTAATAAAAGAAAATTTAAAAAATATTGAAAATAAAAATAATTCACATAATTTAAATAACTTAAATCATTATCAACAATCATTAGAAAATCATTTTGAATTGGAGCCCGATTTAAATCATCTTCCCACAACACCGCCTTTGGGTTATGCCTTGGCGCAGTTGGCAGGTATTTATATTTTGGCGCAAAACGAAGCGGGTTTGGTCATTGTGGATATGCACGCCGCGCACGAGCGCATTGTTTATGAACGCTTAAAAACAGCAGCCCAAAACTGCCCACCGCCCGTGCAGCAGTTGTTAATTCCCGTTGTTTTTGCGGCAAACCCCATGGAAATTGCTTTGGTAGAAGAATACCGCGAGGTGTTGCTGCGCATTGGCTTGGAAATGCGGGTTTTGGGCGAGGCGCAAATTGCGCTTTTGACCATTCCGCATTTGTTGCGCGTGGAAAATCCTGTGGATTTGGCGCGCGATGTCTTAAAAATTTTGGCAGACTGGGGGAAAGATGAAGCCTTATCGCGCGGCATTGAATTTTACCGCAACGAATTACTTGCCACGATGGCTTGCCACAACGCCGTGCGGGCGCACCGACTGTTGAATTTGGATGAAATGAATGCGTTGTTGCGCGATATGGAAAAAACCGAGCGCGCCAATCAATGCAACCACGGCAGGCCAACTTGGACGCAACTTTCTTTAAAAGAATTGGATGCTTTGTTTTTGCGCGGAAAATAATTTTTCCACGGTCGACTTTGATTTTTTTTAAATTTTTTGAAAATTTAATTTTTAAAAATAAAAATTATTTTTCAATTTGTTGTTTCATTTAAAAATTGATTTAAAAAAATTTTAAGTTGACCGTGGATTTTTTTGTTTTTTTGTAAATTCTTTTTTACTTTTTGTGATGAAAATATAATAAAATTCTTAAATTTTCAACGCTAACTCTTTAATTTTTTTATTTTTTTATGGCAGAAGACAGCGATTTAGAAAAAACCGAAGAACCTTCTGAACGCCGTTTGGAGCAAGCGCGTGAAAAAGGGCAAGTTCCGCATTCTAAGGAATTGGGGACTTTTTTGGTTTTAATCACGGCTTCTTTTGTTTTGTGGATGATGGGAGAATGGTTTTTCAAGCGTTTTATGTTGGTGATTTCCAAAGCCTTATCGCCCGATTTAAAAACCTTAACCGAATCTGCACAACTTTTGCCACATTTGTTTGAAATGGCGGCACAAGCTTTTTTGGTTTTTTTGCCTTTTGTGGCCATTTTGTTTGTGGTGGCGCTTTTGCCGCCTTTTGTGTTGAATGCATGGGTTTTTTCAACACAAGCTTTGATTCCGGATTTAAAACGTCTTAACCCTTTGTCTGGCTTGGGCAGAATGTTTTCGGTGCAAAGTTTAATGGAATTAACTAAAGCCGTTTTAAAAGCGTGTTTGGTGGGCGGCGTTGCGGTTTTTTTAATTCACAAGCAAATTGGAGAATTGTTTTTTTTGTTGCGTTTGTCTATTCATTCCGCCATTGTTCATACGGCTGAAATGCTCAGTTTAACTTTTTTGATTTTGTCTGCCACGTTGTTGATTGTGGCTGCCATTGATGTGCCTTTTCAAATTTGGCAACATTATTCCAAACTTAAAATGACCAAAGATGAAGTCAAGCAAGAAACCAAAGAAATGATGGGCGACCCGCAGGTGAAAAGCCGCATTCGCAGCCTGCAAATGCAAATGGCAAGAAAACGGATGATGGCATCTGTGCCCAGTGCGGATGTGATTGTAACCAACCCCACGCATTATGCCGTGGCTTTGTCGTATAAAACAGGGATGAATGCGCCCAAAGTGCTTGCCAAAGGCATGGGCAATGTGGCGCAAAAAATCAAAGAATTGGGCGATCAAGCCCATGTTCCGCGTTTGGAATCGCCCTTGTTGGCGCGTTCTTTGTATAAATTTGCCGATTTGGATGCCGAAATTCCATCGGCATTGTATGCCGCGGTAGCACAAGTTTTGGCTTATATTTATCAATTGTCGGAATGGAAAAAACAAGGTGGATTTTATCCATTGCCACCCAAAGATTTGCCCATTCCCAAAGAGTTTTTTGCGTAGGTGTTCACCATGAGACAAGGTTTTTTCCGCCTACAAAATTATTTAAACAACGCCAATATCACGCACATTGCCGCACCTTTATTGATTTTAATGGTGCTCTCTATGATGGTGTTGCCGTTACCGCCATTTGTTTTGGATTTGTTTTTCACCTTCAACATTGCCATTTCCATTTTGGTGTTGATGGTGGCGGTCAACACGCAAAAAACTTTGGATTTTTCTTCCTTTCCCACGGTGCTGTTGATTACCACTTTGTTGCGCCTTTCTTTGAATGTGGCTTCTACGCGAGTAGTCTTAATGCATGGACACAACGGCGGCGATGCTGCCGGCAAGGTCATTGAAGCTTTCGGGCAGTTTTTGGTTGGCGGCAATTACACCATTGGTATTGTGGTTTTTGCTATTTTAACGGTCATCAACTTTGTGGTGATTACCAAAGGTGCTGGGCGCGTGGCGGAAGTTTCCGCCCGTTTTACCTTGGATGCAATGCCCGGCAAACAAATGGCCATTGATGCCGATCTGAACGCAGGCTTAATCGGCGAAGATGAAGCGCGCAAAAGGCGCGCGGCAATTGCACAGGAATCGGAGTTTTTTGGTTCCATGGATGGTGCCTCCAAATTTGTGCGCGGGGATGCCATTGCGGGCATTATCATTGTTCTTATCAATATTATCGGCGGTTTGATTGTAGGTGTTGCCCAACACGGTATGAGTTTGGGTGAAGCCGGCAGTGTTTATACGCTTTTAACCATCGGCGATGGTTTGGTTGCGCAAATTCCGGGTTTGGTGATTTCTATTGCCGCAGGCATGGTTGTCACGCGCGTATCCGATAATCGCGATGTGGGCGAACAAGTTTATACACAAATTTTCACCAATCCCAGAACGTTAGCCATTACGGCTTCTATTGTCGGTATTTTGGGTTTGATTCCAGGTATGCCCAATATGGTTTTTTTAATCATTGCTTTGGCAACAGGCGCTTTATCGTGGCGTTTGTTTAAAAATATTCCAAAAGCCTTGGCATTGGATGCGCCCGTGCAAGTGGCAGCACCTCGCCCGCGCGAAGCACAAGAAGCCAGTTGGGCGGACGTGCAACCGATGGATGTTTTGGGTTTGGAAGTGGGCTACCGCTTGATTCCCTTGGTGGATAAAGCCCAAAACGGCGAGCTTTTGCGCCGCATTCGCGGCATTCGCAAAAAATTTGCGCAAGAAGTCGGCTTTTTGGTTTCCCCCGTGCATATTCGCGACAATTTGGAATTAAAACCCAATACCTACCGCATTTTGTTAAAAGGTGTGAGTTTGGGCGAAGGCGAGGCTTTTGTGGGGCAATTTTTGGCGATTAACCCCGGACGCGTGGCAGGCACTTTGGAGGGCAAAGAAACCACCGACCCAGCATTTGGTTTGCCCGCCATTTGGATAGACCAAAAAGAGCGCGATCAAGCGCAAGCTTACGGTTACACTGTGGTTGATGCCGCAACCGTGATTGCCACGCATTTGAATCACATTATTTTGAGCCACGCCGCGGAATTATTAGGTCGGCAAGAAGTGCAACAATTATTGGATTATCTGGGCGAAGAATCGCCCAAATTGGTGGAAGATTTTGTGCCCAAAGTCTTGCCTTTGGGCACTTTGCAAAAAGTTTTGCAAGGTTTGTTGGAAGAAGGCGTGCATATTCGCGATATGCGCACCATTATTGAAACTTTGGCAGACAATGCGCCGCAAATCAATCAAGCCGATGAGTTGGTAGAGTTGGTGCGACAAGCCTTAGGTAGAGCAATTGTGCAACAAATTTTCCCCGGCAATGATGAATTGCAGTTGATGTCGCTTGACCCTACTTTGGAAAGATTATTAACACAAGCGGTTTCGGGTGCATCTGCTCATACCAGCATTGAGCCAAGTTTGGCACAAACTTTATTAACCGAAACGGCGCAAGCGGCGTTGCGACAAGAAAATATAGGCGTTGTTCCCGTTTTGTTGGTGCCTTCTTCTATCCGTTTGTTGTTGTCGCGCTTTTTGCGCCGCAGCGTGCCACAACTCAAAGTTTTATCGCATGCGGAAGTTCCTGAAAACAGAAAAATTAAAATCACTGCCGTTATTGGAGCACAAAAATGAATGCCAAAATGAATGCCAAAAAATTTATTGCCAACAATGCGCGTGAAGCCTTGCGCAAAATCAAAGAAAGTTTGGGCAGCGATGCGGTGATTTTGTCTAATCGTGCCATTCCGGGCGGAGTGGAAATTTTGGCGGTTGCGCAAAAAGATTTGGATGAAGCTGCGCCATCTTTTTCGCAAGTGCAAAATTTGCAGCAAGAACCTTCGCAAAAAGCCAATACTTTTACACCTAATTTAATGCCCAAACGCATTTGCATCACCGATGATGAAGATTCCGAATTGGGCGATTATGCTTCTGTCATTGCCGCTGCGCGCCAAAAGAATGTGTTGAAAGCATCCGCACAACTTCAAGAACCATTGCATGCGCCATTGCCCCCAAAAACATTGGGACAAACCTTTTCACCTTCGGTTGCGCAAGTTTTGCAGCGCACCGCCAAACAATTAAGCCAACAATTAAAACAAGAAAACGCGCATTTGGTGCATTGGGGGGAAAATTTAAAAAAATCCACGGTCAACGCCAAAAAAATTTCAAAAACGCAAAAACAAGCAACAGAATCAAAAGCGTTATCTTATGGACAATTGGAAGAACAAGTGCGCCATTCCGAAGTGATGGCGGAAATCAAAGCCTTGCGCAACATTATTGACCAACAACTTGCCGGCTTTGCTTGGGGATTAAACCAACAAACCGAACCGATGAAAAACGAAATGCTCGCTTGGATGATTAACTTGGGTTTTTCGCCACAATTTTCCCGCGATTTGCTGCAAGAAATGCCTGCTTTAAATGATCGGCAAGCGGCAAGTTTGTGGGTGCAAAACGCCACCGACCGCGCATTGTCGCTTTCTCATAAAGGCAGTGATTTAATCGCGCAAGGCGGAATTTTTGCACTTGTTGGTCCAACAGGTGTGGGCAAAACCACCACCGCTGCCAAATTGGCAGCGCGCGCGGTTTTAACCCATGGCAGTGATAAAGTGGCATTGGTGAGCACTGATAATTATCGCGTGGGCGCACACGAACAACTGCGCATTTACGGCAGAATTTTGGGCGTGGTGGTTTTTTTGGCCAAAGACAGCCGCGATTTGCAACAAACCTTGATGGAATTGCGCTCCAAACATTTGGTGTTGATTGACACGATGGGCATGAGTCAGCGCGACAAAATGGTGGTGGAATTAACGCAAATGCTCTCTTGTAACAATGTGCAACGCATTATGTTGTTGAATGCCACTTCACAAGGTGAAACGTTGGACGATGTGGTGCGCGCGTATATGGGCAGCAATATCGCCGGTTGCATCTTAACCAAAACCGATGAAGCCGCAAGCGTGGCAGGCGCTTTGGATGTGATTATGCGCCACAAAATGCGCCTGCATTATATTTCCAATGGTCAGCGCGTGCCCGAAGATTTGCATTTGCCCAATCGCGGTTATTTGTTGCACCGCGCTTTTAAAAATGCGCCATCGCATTCGGCGCATCATTTAAAAGGAATGGAGCCGGCGTTCAAATTAGGACAAGCTCGTGGCTGATTTTTATACCGACCAAGCCGAAGGATTGCGTCGCTTGATGGGCGGTTTGTCTTTTCAAGTGGTTGCGTTTGGGCAAGGAGAAGAAAAATTAGGACAAAGCACCGTGATTGCCAATGTGGCATTGCATTTGGCGCGTTTGGGACGCAATGTTTTAATTGTGGATGAACACAACAACGAAGGCATTTCGCATTATTTTGGCAAACCCAATACGCGCGTTTTGCAAAGTTTGACTACGCATGTGCGTTTGTTGCGTGTGGAAGGCAATTTTATTCAAACACCAGATTTCAAACGTTTGCTCAATATCAATCCGCCGATTGATACCATTTTGATTGATGGCGCCACCGCTCATGTTTCTTTTTGGATGTTGCGTGCGGATTCGGTGATTGTGTTGGTTAATGCCAATGCGCAATCGGTTTCCAATGCCTATCAAATGATTAAAGTTTTGGCAGAAAACAAAATGCAATCGCTTTATTTGTTTGTGAATTTGGTTAAAAATGCCAAGCAAGCGCATTTTGCTTTTGAAAAACTATCACAAACTTTATTAAAACGTGAGATTGCGCATTTGTATTTTGCTGGATTTTTACCTTTTGATGCGCAAATCAAAACCAGTGCGCACACCGGAAAACCTTTTTTAAAACATTATCCGCAATCTTCTTGTGCACAAATTTTTTATAATTTGGCAGAAAACATTCAAAATATGGATGAAGGGCGTTATGCGCATTTGGCGCAATTTTTAGAGAGTGTTTCGCATTAAAAATGTATACCGCAAGCGGCAAACCCGACAAAGACCAACAAGTAGAGCGTTATTTGCCTTTGGTCAAACGTTTGGCTTTTCAATTGTCCGCGCGATTGCCAGCCAATGTGGAAATAGACGATTTAATCCAAACAGGCATGTTGGGTTTAATGGATGCGTTGAATCGTTTTCAAGAAATGGGCGCGCAATTTGAAACTTATGCCACAACGCGCATTAAAGGCGCGATGTTGGATGGTTTAAGGCGTGAAGATTCTTTGCCGCGTTTGTTGCGTCAAGAAATGCGCAAAATTGAAAAAAGCATTGAACATTTGGAACAAAAATTACAACGTTCGCCAACGCAAACCGAAATTGCCAATGATTTGAAACTGCCTTTGGCGCAATACCAAAAAATTTTGCAAGATGCCAAAGGGCATCAAGTGGTGTATTGGGAAGATTTAATTCATCACAATGAAGGCGATGAAGAAGATTTTCTGGCGCGGCATTTTGCCGATGATTCGCAAAATCCCGAACAAATTTTGGAAAGTCAAAGTTTTAAAAAAGCGTTGGTTGCCGCCATTCATCATTTATCGGAACGCGAAAAATTGGTGATGGCGCTTTATTATGAACAAGATTTAAATTTAAAAGAAATTGGTGCGGTGTTAAACGTAACGGAATCTCGGGTTTGTCAGTTGCATTCTCAGGCTATGGCGCGTTTAAGAGTGGCATTAAAAAAACATTCATTTTGATTTTTTTTAAATTTTTCAAAGGTTGACCGTGGATTTTTTTAAAAAAGCATTTTTTCCACGGTCAACGTTAAAAAATTTTTAAAAATTTAAAATTTTTTTAACAACATTTTCAAAAAGGTTGCGAACTTGGACAAATTGAGTTTTTTGGGTTTGGTGATTGGTTTTGCCGCGGTGATTGTCGGGCAAATGTTGGAAGGTGCGGTGTTGGGCTCGCTTTTTCAATTTACTGCTTTGATTATTGTTTTGGGCGGCACTTTGGGTGCGGTTGTGTTGCAATCGGCATCAGAGGTTTTTGTGCGCGGTTTCCAAATGGCAAAATGGGTTTTTTTTGGTTACAACCTTGATTTTCACTATGCCAAAATGGAAATTATGCGCTGGTGCCAACTGGCGCGGCGCGATGGCTTGTTGGCTTTGGATGGTTTTTCAACGCGCCATCCCGATGTGTTTGTGCAAGAAGGTTTACAAATGTTGGTTAATGCGGCGCCGTCCGATGCCATTCGCAATGTGTTGGAAAATCGTTTGGAACAAAACGAGTTGGAAATGCATCGCGCTGCACGCATTTGGGAGAGCGCCGGCAGTTATTCCCCAACCTTTGGCATTTTGGGCGCGGTCATTGGTTTAATCCACGTGATGGAAAATTTAACCGACCCTTCCAAATTGGGCGCAGGCATTGCCGTGGCGTTTGTAGCAACGGTGTATGGTGTGGGATTGGCCAATTTGGTTTATTTGCCCATTTATGGAAAATTGTGTTTTTATATTGACCGCATTACTGCTTTGCGTGAAATGTATTTGGAAGCCTTTATTGGCATTGCCGAAGGCCAACATCCGCTTTTAATTGAAGCGCGCATTAAAGGATTTATTCCCCATGCGTAAGAAAAAACGCTTGAAAGCCCGCAATGACCGCAACCGTTGGTTGGTTTCGTATGCGGATTTTATTACACTGTTGTTTGCGTTTTTTGTGGTGATGTATGCCTTGTCTTCCATCAACGAAAACAAATACAAAACTTTATCCAGCGCCATTGAAGCGGCGTTCAAATCACCTGCTGGTTTTGTGAATACGCGCAATTTAATAGATTTGCCAGATAAGCCCAACGCCGCACAGTCCATTCCAAACGAACCCAGCTTAAACGCCCGAAAAACCGAAACAATAGAAGATTCCAAAGAAGTGGCGCGCCAAAAAATGAAATCCTTGGCAAACGATATTATGAGCGCTTTGGAACCCTTGGTAAAAGCGGGCAAAGTGCGCTTGTTGGAAAACAGCCGCGGCGTGACGGTAGAAATCAACGACAGTGTTTTGTTTGCCGTGGGGCAGGCGAATTTGCAAGCGGAATCGGCGGATGCGCTCAAAGCGGTGGCGCAAATTTTGGCGCGCACACGTTTTCCCATTACCATTGAAGGCCACACGGACAATGCGCCCATTGCCACTGCGCAATTTCCTTCCAACTGGGAACTTTCGGCGGTGCGCGCCACAACGGTTTTGCGTTTGTTTAATGCAATGGGCGTGAATGCTTCGCAACTCACCGCAATTGGTTATGGCGACACACGCCCGGTTGAAACCAATGCCACGTTTGATGGTCGCGCCCGCAATCGCCGCGTGAGCATTTTAATTGATTCGGTGCGCCCCGAAGAACCTACTGAATTGATTGAAAATTAAAAATTAGAAATTAAATTAAAAACAAAGAGAAAAACAAAGAAAAAATTTTCTTTTAAAAAAATCCACGGTCAACCGATTATTTTTTTGAAAAAAAATTTTCAACAAAACACAAGGTTGACCGTGGATTTTTTGATCTTTTTAATTTTGTTTGGGTTCGGATGGAAGTGGATTTTCATTTTGGCAATTGTTGTTGATGAATTGCTCCAAGTTATCAATTTCCTTATAAGTATCCGGCGGCACAATTCCTTGGGAGAAAGTGCCAATGAGGTAAGTTAATCGGTCGCGCGCTTGCACGCAACGGGTTTTTAAAGTGCGTTCGGCGGCTTCTTCAATGCGTGTTTTGCCTTTTGAACCTTTGCGCGCACGTTTTGGTTTTTCGCCAATCACGCGCACATTGGAAACTTTGGGCGGCGGCGTATCGGTGATGATGTGCTTGCCGTTTTTGTCTTCCCATCGCCAAGCATGTTGCGCAAAGACTTGTGTGGCAAAAAAAAGGGCGCATAAAGCCAGAAAAACATTTTTTTTCATTTTTTACCTTTGAACCTTTGCCGATTTTTTGGATTTTGTTGAAAATCCACGGTCAACTTTAAAAAATTTAAACCGTGGAAAATCATATGAAAACGACAAAGGAAATCGTTTTTTTAGTTTAATCGCACGCTTTGGAGACTTTTTCTTCCAAACGTTGGATGTCGTCTCGGCGTGCGGCGCGCTGTGCGGGCGTATTGCCTACGCCTGATGCTTGACGCGTTGCCAAACTTTGTCTTGCCGCAGAACACGATTCTTTTTTGTTTTTGGCTTCTTCATCGGCTTTTTGTTGTTCTTCTTCTTTTTTCAAGCGTTCTTCGCGCCGTTTTTGAAATTCTTCATCGCTTTGGGAATTTAATTTGGCACGCTCTTCATCCGATGGTTCGTCTTCTTGTGGAATGTGTTTGCCCACTTCTTTTAAGGATGGCGTGCCTTTGGGTGGCGGCGTATCCGAGATAACCAAACGACCGTCTTTGTCTTTCCATTGCCATGCTTGGGCAAAAGCAGTGGATGAAAAAACAAATGCGCAACATACAGCAAAAAGAATTTTGTGTTTCATTGTGGAATCCTTTGAAAAATGCAAACAATGCAAAAAAATAAATGTAAGTTTAATACAAATTAACCCGTATTTCTTAAACCCGATGCAATGCCGTTGATGCTCAAATGAATGGCGCGCGACAAACGCGTATCGTTATTGTTTAAGCGGTAGCGCCGCAACAATTCCACTTGCAAATGGTTCAAGGCATTGATATACGGCAAGCGCAAGTGCAAAGATTCTTTTAAAACCGGGTCATCTTTTAAAAAATGATGTGCGCCCAAAATGCGCAAAAGGTATTTTTTGCTCAAATGCCATTCTTTTTCAATTTGGGCAAAAATGCGTTCGCGCAAGGCTTTGTCTTTAACCAGTTGCGCGTATTCTTTGCCAATTGCCAAATCTGTTTTGGCCAAAACCATATCAATGTTGGAGAGCAACATTTTGAAAAACGGCCAATTTTGATGCATTTGTTGCAAGGTTTTCAAACCATTTGGATGTTGTTTCAAATAATTTTCTACCGCACTGCCAAAACCATACCAACCCGGCAACATCAAACGGCATTGCGCCCAACTGAAAACCCAAGGAATGGCGCGCAAATCTTCAATTTTGGTGGATTTTTTACGTGAAGCCGGGCGCGAGCCAATGTTTAAAGCGGCAATTTCACTCAAAATGGTAGATTCTTGAAAATAAGTTTCAAAGCCGTCTGTTTCATAAACCAAAGCGCGGTAATTGTGGAATGCCGATTGCGCCAAAAAATCCATCACCGGATAAAACTGCTGGCAATTTTCCGTGCGATTTTCTTGATCGGTTAAACTGCCTAATAAAGTGGCTGCCAATAAAACTTCCAAATTGCGTTGGGCATTATCGGGATTGCCGTATTTGCTGCTGATGACTTCGCCTTGTTCGGTCAGGCGCATTTGTCCGCACAAAGCACCGGAAGGTTGCGCCAAAACCGCTTGCCAAGCCGGACCGCCTCCTCTGCCAATAGAGCCGCCTCTTCCGTGGAAAAGGCGCAAACGCACGCCATTTTCTTGAAAAGTTTTGGCCAAACGAATTTCCGCTTGATAAAGTTCCCAACCGGAAGTTAAAAAACCTCCATCTTTGTTGCTATCGGAATAACCCAACATCACTTCTTGAGTATTGTTGTGCGTTTCCAACCATTTGCGGCACAAAGGAATATTGAAAAATTGTTGCATAATTTGTGCGCTTTGGCGCAAATCGGTAATGGTTTCAAAAAGCGGCACAATTTCCAAATCTGGAGCATGGTTGTGCCAAACGCCTGCTTCTTTGAATAAAAATGCCACTTCCAATAAATTCACAACCGATTGCGTCATGGAAATAATGGTGCGCGGCAAAGCTTTGTTGCCGTATTTTTCACGCAATTCTTTTAAGCAGAAAAAAATATCCAATTCTTTTTTCAAGGTTTCGGAATATTCAATCCACGGAGAATAAACCGGACGCGGATTTTCCAGCATATTTAAAAGCAGTTCTTGGCGTTCATTTTCATTGAGTTTTTCATAATGGGCGCAAACGCCTGATTCTTTTAACAATTCGGCAACACACAAAGTGTGCATATCGGCATTTTGGCGCAAATCCAAACTGGCCATGTGAAAGCCAAATACGCGCACCGCGCGAATCAGTGTTTTTAAGCGACCTTCTTCTAATGCATGGCAAGCGCCTTCATCCAATGCAACAAGCAACAGGTTCAAATCTTTTAAAAAATCTGCGCTGCAAGAGTAAGCGGGTGCATTTTTTACTTCCGGAAGAGACCATTGAGCAAAAGAATCTTCATTTTGGGCGTGTTTTGCCAAAATGCAATGCGTGGCATTCAAACGTCCGGCAATCCAAACCAACGCGCGGCGAAAAGGTTCATCGGCGCGGTGCGGAGAAATATCTGGTGTTTGTGCGGCAAGTTGTGCCAAAGCTTTGGAAGGTGGAAAAAGCAATTCCGACAAAGGCAATTCCACAAACAAAGCGCGCACTTCTTTTAAATAAAATTGCAATAAAGCATCGGCTTGCATGGCAAGCGCGGTTTGCAAAAGTTCGGCATTCACATAAGGATTACCGTCTCGATCACCGCCAATCCATGAACCCATGGTTAAAACATTAGGCAAGTCGGCTTGTTTGAGACCATTTTTTGCCAAAACGCGTTCAAAATGTTGATAAAGCTTGGGAATGGCAAGCCACAATGTATCTTTAAAAACATGAATGCCGTTGTTGATTTCATCAATGACT
Organism: Rhodocyclales bacterium; assembly: GCA_050872585.1. Taxonomy (GTDB): domain Bacteria; phylum Pseudomonadota; class Gammaproteobacteria; order Burkholderiales; family Rhodocyclaceae; genus SFHR01. Next base: position 13,199 of record JBNMHE010000016.1, read on the forward strand.
TGCAAACGCGTTGGGCGCAACATACGCGAATACCACAAAGTTAAAATGGCGCGATTAAGTGCCGCTTCATTTTCTTCCAATTCTTCTTGGGTTAAATCCGCAATTGAGCGTTTTTCCAAAAGGGATTCAATATCGCGGTGGTGTTTTAACAAACTTTGGCGTTGCACTTCCGTAGGATGCGCGGTTAAAACCGGAACTACTTCGGTATGTTGCAACAAATGTTGAAAATCGGAACTTAAAACGCCCAAGGCATGCATTTCTTTTAAAGCGTGTTCCAATGAACCTTCTCGGGCAGGCGATGCTTTTAAAGCATGCACGCGCCGCCTGCAAATATGGTGTTCATCTTCGGCAATGTTGGAAAGTTGCAAAAAAAAACTAAAACCGCGAATCACCTTTAAGGCACAATCACGCGGCAATTTTTGCAAATAAGCATTCAAAGCATCGGAATTGTTTTGAATGCTGGCCGACAAAATGGCTTGAATGTGTTCAAACACATTCTCGCCTTCTTGGTTTTGAATGATTTCATCCAACAAATGACCCAAATAATCAATGTGGTCTTTAAAACGATTGCTGTTCATTTTTTTATTTTCAAAAAAATTTCGGGTTGACCGTGGATTTTTTTAATCCTTTAAAAATCAAGCAAAAGGCGTGTTGTAAGTGTGAATATCCGGCGGCAAAAGTGTGTGTGAAGTTTGCGAAAGATGCGATTGCATTTGGTTTAAAAGTGCCAAATCATAACGCAAAGGCGAAGTGAAAACACTGCGCGCCAAAAGTCTTGCGCGATAAGATTTGGCATCGCGCGTTAAACATTGAACCAACTCCAACAAAGCGCTGGAATAAACGTGGCGTTTGAATTCCACAACAGAATCAAGCGGCACCCAATAATTGTTCCAGCGCCAAGCATCAAATTCAGGTTTGGCATTGGCGCGCAAGTTAATCAAATGATCAGATGCAACCAAACGCAACAAAAACCAAATTTGTTTTTGTCCTTTAAAAATATGTCGCCAATCTCTGCGCACCCAAGAATGAGGCACTTCATAACGCAACCAGCTTTTGGTTCTGCCGAGAATACAAACATGATGGGGCTTTAAACCCAATTCTTCATCTAATTCTCTAAACATGGCATCTTTGGGTGATTCGCCTTTGTTGATACCACCTTGTGGAAATTGCCAAGTATGTTCGCGTATGCGTTTGCCCCAGAAAACTTCGTTTTTGTTGTTGCACAGAATAATGCCGACATTCGGGCGAAAGCCTTCGTGATCAAGCATAAAATTCCTAAAAATTCTTCAAATGTTTTTATTTTTCCACAAAGCATGTGGATTTTCCACGGTCAACTTAAAATTTTTTTTGTTTTTTAAAATTTTATGGAGTCGACCGTGGATTTTTTAAAATCAAATGCAAATCCGGTTGCAAATGAATGATTTTTTCAATTTGGAATGTTTCTTTTTGGGTTAAATCATTTAAAGCGGGAAAATCAAAAAGCGACAAAGCCTTGTTGCCCAAAAAACACGGCGCAACAAACAAATGAATTTGGTCAATTAAATTGGCTTTTAAAAACGCGCCATTCAATGTGGCGCCTGCTTCCAAATGGATTTCATTTAAAGAAAAATCCCCCGTGATTTTTTCTAAAACATTTTTTAAATTGCGCGTTGATTCCACTTCCAGAATTTGTGCGCGTTTTTTTAAGGCATTTTGCCGCTTCACAACGGCATCCGAATGAGGTTTGTTGCCAATAATGATGGTTTGGGAATGGTTTAAAATTTTAAAATCAAGCGGCGTGCGGTAAGTTGAATCCAACACAAAAACAAAAGGTTGGCGAATGTGCGCGGTATTGCCAAAATTTTCACGCACATTCATTTGTGGATTGTCTTTTAAAACCGTGCCAATGCCCGTTAAAATTGCCGAAGATTGCGCGCGCAAGCGCATGCCTTCTTTTCGTGCTGGATGGCTTGTGAGCCATTTGCTTTTGCCGTTTTCTAGCGCCGTTTTGCCATCCAAACTCAAAGCCGCTTTTAAGCGCACAAAGGCGCGTTTTTCTTCAAAACGTTTGAAAAATCCACAATTTAAAGCGCGCGCATCCGATTCCAAAATTCCAACAGCAACATCAATGTCCGCATTTTTTAAGATTTGCACGCCGCGCCCAGCAACAAGTGGGTTTGGGTCAAGCGTGGCAATAAAAACCTTTTTCACCTTGGCGCGCACCAAAGCCTCAGCGCAAGGTGGCGTTTTGCCAAAATGCGCGCAAGGTTCAAGGGTCACAAAAACATCAGCACCTTGAACCGATTGCGTGGCATTGTTTAAAGCATTGATTTCCGCATGATTTTCTCCTGCTTGCAGATGAAAACCTTCGGCAATGATGCGGTTGTTTTTCACAATCACGCAACCCACACGCGGATTGGGGCAAGTTGTGTAAAGTCCGCGCTTGGCCAAATCCAATGCGCGTTGCATCCAAAATTGCGCTTGCATTTAAGTTAAATGGCGAATGGTTTCGGTAAAATTGTCCAGCGTTTTAAAATCCCAATACACCGAGGCGTAGCGCACATAAGCCACAGAATCAATGGCGCGCAATTCTTCCATCACCCAATCGCCCAACACTTTGGAAGAGATTTCGCGCGCGTGCAAATTCATTGCTTTTTGGATTAAACGCGTCAACATTTGGTCAATTTCTTCGGTGGGAATCGGGCGTTTGATAATTGCCAAACGAATGCTGCGCTCTAACTTTTCGCATGAAAAAGCAACCCTTGCGCCTTTGTGTTTAATCACAAAAGGCAAGGGAAGTTGTTCAATTTCTTCCAAAGTGCTAAAACGCTTTTTGCATACCAAACAAAGGCGGCGCCGCTTAATGGTGTTTTTTTCTTCATTGCGGCGCGTATCGGTGACCTTTATTTTTTCCGATTGGCAAAAAGGACAATTCATCGTTTAAGCCCATACACCGGAAAGTTTTGGCAGAGTTTTTCTACCGCTAATTGGGTTGCGTTTAAAACGGCATCGTTTTCAGGCGCATCCAAAACGTCTGCAATCAAGTTGGCAACAAGCTCTGCTTCTTTTTCCTTAAAACCGCGCGTGGTCATCGCGGGTGCCCCCAAACGAATGCCGGAGGTGACCATCGGTTTTTCTGGGTCGTTTGGAATGCCATTTTTATTCACCGTGATATGCGCTTTGCCCAAAGCTTCTTCTGCGGCTTTGCCGGTGATGTTTTTGCTGCGCAAATCCACCAAAAACACATGGCTTTCGGTTTTGCCAGAAACAATGCGCAAACCGCGATTTTTCAACGTTTGCGCCATCACATTGGCATTTTTTAAAACTTGTTCTTGGTAGGTTTTAAATTCCGGCGTTGCCGCTTCTTTAAAAGCCACGGCTTTGGCGGCAATCACATGCATCAACGGACCGCCTTGCAAACCCGGGAAAATTGCCGAGTTGATGGCTTTTTCATGTTCTTTTTTCATCAACACAATGCCACCGCGCGGGCCGCGCAAGGTTTTGTGTGTGGTGGAGGTCACCACATCAGCAAATGGCACAGGGTTTGGATAAACACCCGCGGCAATTAAGCCGGCATAATGCGCCATATCCACCCAAAAAATAGCGCCAATTTCTTTTGCGACTTCGGCAAATTTTGCCCAATCAATTTTCAAAGAATAAGCAGAAGCGCCTGCCACGATGACTCTTGGCTTATGTTTGCGGGCAAGTTTTGCCATTTGCTCATAATCAATTTCTTCTTGATTGTTTAAACCATAAGAAATGGCGTTAAACCATTTGCCGCTTAAATTCAATTTCATTCCGTGCGTCAAATGGCCGCCTTCTGCCAAACTCATTCCCAAAATGGTATCGCCCGGTTTGGCAAAAGCCATCAACACGCTTTGGTTGGCTTGCGAGCCGGAATTCGGTTGCACATTGGCCGCTTCGGCGCCAAATAGTGTTTTTAAGCGTTCAATCGCCAAGGTTTCCACCACATCCACGTGTTCGCAGCCGCCGTAATAACGTTTGCCCGGGTAACCTTCGGCGTATTTGTTGGTCAGTTGCGAACCTTGCGCCGCCATCACAGCGTGGCTGACGTAGTTTTCAGATGCAATCAACTCAATGTGCGTTTCTTGGCGCAGGTTTTCTGCCACAATGGCACGGTAGAGTTCGGAGTCGGTTTTTTCAAGCGTATCTTTTTGGGAAAACATAACAATCTTTCTGGGTTGAAAAAAAGTGAGTGTAAAACACGATTTCAAAAAATACTATACGCACGCCCGATTAAACCCAAAACACGCTTTAAAAAAATATGAAAGTAAAAAAATAAAATAAAAAATCCACGGTCAACGGATTATTTTTTTTATTTTTTTAAATCTTTTGAATGTTGACCGTGGATTTTTTTAAAACATTTTGCGCACTACTTCAATTTTTTTGGCATAATAATTGCCGTTTGCATCGGGAATAATTTTGATTTCTTTGGCAAAATCTCCCGTTTTTAAACTGGCTACCGAAGTATAAAATTTTTGTTTGCCGTATGGTGAATATTCCTTGATTTTAACTTGGGTATAAGGCAAATGTTGAATGTGCAAAGTGCCGTAACCCATTGAATTTAAAGTAATGGTTTGGGGCGTGATATTTTGAATTTGTCCAGAAACTTTCCAATCTGCCCAAGCAGGTGCGGCAATGAAAGCCAAACCCAAACCCAAAACAGCTAATTTTTGTTGAATCATTTTCAAACTCCTTAAAAAAAAATAGGCTTGTTTTGAGTTTAGAAAAACAATTTTAAAAAAGTTTGTTTAAAAAAATGCAGATTGTAAAAATTTGTTATTTTTTTAATTTTTGTAACAATTTAAAAAAAATCCACGGTCAACGCCAAAAAAAGTTGAAAAATTAAAAAAAATAAGCGTTGACCGTGGATTTTTTTATTTGTTTTTGTTTTCAAAAGAGCAATATTTTTCAACAACGCATTGTGTGCACAAAGGATTTTTGGCTTTGCAAATATAACGCCCGTGCAAAATAAGCCAATGGTGGGCGTTTTTTAAATAAAAAAGTGGAATGCGATTTAAAAGACCTTTTTCTACTTCCAAAACCGTTTTGCCGGGCGCCAAACCTGTGCGATTGGCAACTCTAAAAATATGCGTATCCACTGCAATGGTATTTTGCCCAAATGCCGTATTCAACACCACATTGGCGGTTTTTCGGCCAACGCCCGGCAAGGCAATGAGTTCATCAAAGCTTTGGGGAACTTGTCCATTAAAACGCTCACACAGAATTTCGCAAGTTTGCCAAATATGTTTGGCTTTGGTTTTGTAAAGTCCAATGCTTTGAATCAGGGGTTCAATGCCTTCTTGCCCCAAAAGGCGCATTTTGAAAGCATCCGGTGCAATTTGAAAAAGTTTGGGCGTTGCCAAATTCACGCTTTTGTCGGTGGCTTGGGCGGAAAGCATAACCGCAATTAAAAGTTCAAAATGGTTTTTGTAGCGCAATTCGGTTTGCGGATTGGGATTGTTTTTTTTCAAAATTTTGAAAAAAGTTTCAACGGATTTCATAGTAGAATTTTTGATTTTTAAAATTAAAATTGAAAAACAATGGAAAACATTTTGCTCTATCCTGCGGCGTTTGTGTTGATGTTGGCGGTTTTAATCGCCATCCACGAGTTTGGTCATTATTGGGTGGCAAAGCAATGCGGCGTGAAGGTTTTGCGTTTTTCATTGGGTTTTGGAAAAGTTATTTGGCAAAAAAAAATTGGCAAAGACCAAACCGAATGGGCGTTGAGTTTGTTTCCGTTGGGCGGTTACGTCAAAATGTTGGACGAATCCGAAGGCGAAGTTGCCCCGCACGAATTGCATCGGGCGTTTAATCGGCAATCGGTTTACAAAAGAATGCTCATTGTTTTGGCTGGGCCCGCTTTTAATTTTTTCTTGGCAATTTTTCTTTTTTGGATGGTTTTTTTAAGCGGCGTGCCGGAGTTGTTGCCCATTTTGGGCAAAGCTCCTGAAAACACGCCTGCTGCAACAATTAACATTCAAAACGGCGATGAAGTGTTAAGCGTCAATGGCAAAAATGTTCAAACTTGGGCGGATTTTCGCTGGATTTTATTAAAAGCCGCCGCCAGCGATGAAGTGGCGCATTTGACTTTAAAAAACGAAAAACAAGAAATTTTTGAAAAAAACTTACCGCTTACCGTGGTCAAACAAAACAAATGGGAAGGCGATGCCATTGAACAATTGGGAATTGTCTTTTTTCGCCCGAATTT
>JBNMHE010000017.1:0-19400 GCA_050872585.1 Rhodocyclales bacterium
TGGATATGCTTGATTGCCACGCTGTTATTGCATTGGGCGCTGGCTGCTTATCAAGTTTTTTTAGACACCGCATTTGTTTTGCTTTTTGGCGGTTTAATGCAGACCATGTTGGATAAAAAAATCCCGCTCAAAACTGCTTTATTTCAATTCCGTTTTGTTTTAATAACTTTAATTGTTGCCATTGTTTCTTATAAACTTGTTTTTGATTATTTAAAAACAAGTGGTTATATTAATGAAGCACACAATGCCACCATGTTAAGTTTAAATGAAATGCCCAAGCGTTTTTCAATGGCAACCCAAATGGCATTCAAACAACTTATTCATTATGATTTTCCATTTTTGCCTTTGTCCATTACTTATTCTTTTTTGCCATTTTTATTCATTTTTTTATTTTTATTTTTAAATTTAAAACAAAGTTTTTTATTTAAATTTTCTTTTTTATTTTTATTCTTTTTAATGTTGTTGTCCAGTCAAATTCATATTCTTATTTCCAAAACCATTGCAACCGGTCCAAGAGTGGACTTTTATGGATTATTATTCATTCGCGTAATCATTGTTATTTTTGCTTTTAAAATAACATTAGAATGGATTAAAACAAAACACTTTTTCCAAAATATTTTATTGGTTTTATCCATTTTTTTAATTTGGAATTCTATAATTCAAAATTTATCCGCCCAACGTTTGCACAAATTGGCTTTTGATTTTGAAATGAATTTACTCAATCGCATAATTGATAGAATTGAAAATCATCCGCAATTTAATTATCAAGAAAGATATTGCGGCATTGTGTTTGGCGAAGTTGCCAATTTGCGCACCAAACTTTATCCCAATGCGCAAAAATACAAAACGCCTTCGGAAATTTTGCATCATCGTTTGATTACCGAATGGAATCCCATTGAAGCGTTTTTATACAATATGCCTGAAAATGTTTTTGGCGCTTGCGGAAAAATTTATTCTGCCGAACGCGCTTTTTTAGAAAATGATCCGCAATTTAATCAAATGATGCAACGCCTTCAAAATGCCGGCATTTTACAAAATTTAAAACCTTGGCCGGATCAAAATTCTATTGTAATTTTTGAAAATTTACTGATTTGGGTGGCACAAGACGATTCTTTAAAAAACATTCAAAAACATCTTCAAAAAAAATAAAAAAATCCACGGTCAACATTTTATTTTTTTAAAATTTAAATATTGACCGTGGAAAATTGAAAAAAATCAAAACAAAATGCCTCACACGTATTATTTAAAATTTGTTTTTTTAAATTATTTAAACTATTTTTTTGATTTAAATAATCATTCCTCAACAAAACAATTTCTTTTAAAATTTTAGGCAAATCATTTAATTGACTTGCATAGGGAAAATCACTTTCCAAAACAATAGAATCAACGGGAATTTTTTTTGCCAAGCAACGTATTTTTTTAAAATTTTCTTTTAAAATATTTGCATTAAAACCAATTTTAAAACCTTGTTGAATAAATATTTGTGCTTCTTCTAAACTTCCAGAAAAACCGTGAAGAATGCCAAAAGTTTTGTATTGTTTTAATAAAGTTAATAAATCATTGCTGGCTTTCACGCAGTGCAAAATAACCGGCAATTTAAAATCACATGATAAAGATAATTGTTTTTTTAAAACTTCAATTTGTAATTCTTTTGTTTTTTTATATTGCAAAGAATAATCTAAACCAATTTCACCCAATGCCAAAATTTTAGAATAATTGAAAATATTATCTGCCATTTTTTTTAAATTTAAATGGCGCGAAACATTCCACGGATGAATGCCAATAGCACCAAAAACTTGCGGATGATTTAAATGTTTCAAAACAAAAGGAATATCATTTAAATGCGTGGCATTGTGAATATACAAAACATTTTTTTCCAAAAGCGCATTTTGATTTAAATGACAATGGCAATCAACAAACATTGATTTTAAATAAAAAATTTAAATTTATTTTGTTTTGGGCAGTTTTTCCAAACCATTGACGCGCATGCCGCGCGCAATGTTTTTGTTTTGAAAAAATCCTGCTTTCATCTCCAAGGCGTAGCGTGCGGGCATTTTGGCGCAATGCGCATTGGTGGTGTTGGCTTGCATTTGTTCAATGTTAATAATACGCCCCAAATCGTCAATAAAGGCAACGGACAAATCCAAAGGCGTGTTTTTCATCCACATGCAATGCGTCATTGCTTGCGGAAAAATAAAAATCATTCCTTGATTTTGCGGCAGATAAAGACGATTCATCAAACCTTTTTGGCGCAAATAAGCCGTGTTGGCAACTTCGGCGGTGATTTTGTAAGCGCCGATGGTTAAAGTGGCGCTATTTTGTGCGCTTGCCGTATTAAAAACGCTCAAAAAAACAAACGCCGCAAAAATCCACGGTAAACCCAAAAAAAATTTTGAAAATTTTTTTGGGTTGACCGTGGAAAAAACGCATTTTTTCATTGTAATTTTTCCTTTAAACGCTGATTCACCATTTGTGGGGAAGCTTTGCCTTTGGTTTGTTTCATCACTTTGCCCACCAAAGCGTTGAAGGCTTTTTCTTTGCCGGCTTTAAATTCTGCCACGTTGTCGGGATTTTCTGATAAAACCAAATCAATAATGGAATCAATGGCGCCAAAATCGGTGATTTGTTTTAAGCCGTCCTTTTCAATAATTTCATCCACCGACAACGCAGGCGATTCCCACAATTTTTCAAAGATTTTTTTGGCTATGTTGTTGGAAATGGTGCCGTCTTCAATGCGGGCAATCAACAACGCCAATTGTTCGGGCAAAATGGGCGAATCGGCGTAGCTTGACAATTCGGCACGGTTGAGTTTGGCGGTCAAATCGCCCATCACCCAGTTGGCAGCGAGTTTGGCGTTTTTTTCGCCCGCCGTTTTCAGCGTGTTTTCAAAATAATGGGCAATATCCAAACTATTGGTTAAAACGCCGGCGTCATAAGAAGACAAACCCAAAACATTTTGGTAACGCTCTTTTTTGTCTTGGGGCAATTCGGGCAGATTTTGGCGTTCAGAATCAATCCAAGCGGAATCAATTTTCAAAGGCAACAAATCGGGGTCGGGAAAATAACGGTAATCTTGCGCATCTTCTTTTGTGCGCATGGTGCGGGTTTCGCCCGAATCCACATCAAACAAAACGGTGGCCTGTTGAATGGTGCGCCCTTCTTCAAGTTCGTTGATTTGCCAATCCACTTCAAAATCAATGGCGTCTTTTAAACTTTTAAAAGAGTTTAAATTTTTAATTTCACGCCGCGTGCCAAGCGGTTCATTGGGGCGGCGCACCGAAACATTGGCATCAAAACGCAAGGAACCTTCTTGCATATTGCCATCGCAAATGCCAATCCATTGCACCAAAGAATGCAAGGCTTTGGCGTAAGCGACAGCTTCGTCTGATGATGCCATATCCGGTTCGCTTACAATTTCTAAAAGCGGCGTGCCCGCGCGGTTTAAATCAATACCAGTGAAACCATGCAAGCCTTCATGCACGGATTTTCCGGCGTCTTCTTCCAAATGCGCGCGCGTCAAACGGATATTTTTATTGCCATTTTTGGTTGCAATGGCAATCAAACCGCCTTCTACAACGGGTTTTTCAAATTGCGAAATTTGGTAACCTTTGGGCAAATCGGGGTAAAAATAATTTTTGCGCGCAAAAATGCTTTTTTGCGCAATTTGCGCACCAATTGCCAACCCAAAACGAATGGCGCAAATCACGGCTTGTTTATTCAAAACCGGCAACACGCCGGGCAGCGCCAAATCAATGGCGCAGGCGTGTGCGTTGGGTTCGGCACCAAATTGCGTTGAAGCTGCTGAAAAAATTTTGCTCTTTGTCCTTAATTGGGCGTGCACTTCTAAACCAATTACCACTTCCCACATAAAAACTCCTTTTATCCACGGTCAACGTGGAATTTTTTTTAAAAATGATTCAATTCTGGCATTTGTTGATGAAAATCCGTCTCTATTTGAAAACGGTGCGCGGCATTCAACAGTTGCGATTCTTTAAAATAATTGCCAATCAATTGCACGCCAACGGGCAAATTTTCAACAAAGCCACAAGGCATTGACATTGCCGGCAAACCCGCCAAATTCACGCCGATGGTGTAAATATCACTCAAATACATTTTCACCGAATCTTTGGCTTTTTCGCCAAGTTTAAACGCCACATCGGGCGAAGTGGGGCTTAAAACAAAATCGCATTGCGCAAAAGCGTTTTGAAAATCTTGCGCAATCAAGCGGCGAATTTTTTGCGCTTTCAAATAATAGGCATCGTAATAACCGTGCGACAAAACATAAGTGCCGATAAAAATGCGCCGCCGCACTTCATCGCCAAAACCTTGTGCGCGCGTTTGTTGATACATTTCTTCCAAATTGTTGTAATTTTCCGCGCGAAAACCATAACGCACGCCGTCATAACGGCTTAAATTGGAGCTGGCTTCGGCTGGGGCAATCACATAATAAGCGGCAACGCTCAAATCAATATGCGGCAAAGAAATTTCCACAATTTCCGCACCGAGTTTTTTGAAAATTGCCACACTTTCCAACACTTTTTGGGTGACAGCAGAATCATCAGCGTTTTCAAAAAATTCGCGTGGCAAACCGATTTTGATGCCTTTTAAATCATCTTCCAAATGCGCACAAAAATCTTCTTTTTCTAAATTTAAAGAAGTGGAATCGCGTTCATCAAAACCAGCCATGGCGTTTAACAAAAGCGCGCAATCCTCAGAAGAATGCGCCATTGGTCCAGCTTGGTCTAAGGAGGAAGCAAAGGCAATCATCCCAAAACGGCTAATGCGCCCATAAGTGGGTTTTAAGCCAGTAATGCCGCAAAGCGCGGCAGGTTGGCGAATGGAGCCGCCGGTGTCGGTGCCTGTTGCCGCAGGCGTTAAAAATGCGCTTATTGCCGCGGCAGAACCGCCGCTCGAGCCGCCCGGCACGCGCGCCAAATCCCAAGGATTTTTAACCGCGCCAAAATAAGAAGTTTCGTTGGAAGAACCCATTGCAAATTCATCCATATTGGTTCTGCCAAGAGGAACCATTCCCGCTTCGTTTTCTAATTTTTGAACCACAAAGGCATCGTAAGGGGAAACAAAATTTGCCAACATTTTGCTGGCACAACTTGACACCCAACCTTTGGCGCAAAAAATATCTTTTTGCGCAATGGGAATGCCCGTTAAAACGCCAGCTGTGCCGTTTTGGATTTTTTCATCAGCACGCATTGCCGCTTGCAGCGATTTTTCAAAATCGGTATGCACAAACGCATTCAAATGCGGGTTTAAATTTTCAATGCGTTTTAAAAAAATTTCGGTTAATTCACGCGATGAAATTTTTTTGCCGTGCAACAAAGCACTTAAAGTTTTTAAATTATTTTTCCACATTTTATTCAATCACTTTCGGCACCAAAAAAAGATTGTTTTCGGTTTGCATAGCAAGCGCCAAAAATTCGGGGCGTTTGTCCGTTTCAGTTATTTTATCTTCACGCAAACGCTGGAAAATATCTTGCGCGTGAGACATTGGCAAAATGTTGTCGGTATTGACTGCTTGCATTTTTTCAATCAAAGCCAAAATGGGCGTTAATTCATTTTGCATCAGCGCCAATTCGGCATCGTTTAATCCGATTTTGGCTAATTGTGCAATGTGGCGCACATCTTCAATATTCAAAGCCATTGTATTTCCTTAACTTTTTTAAAAAAAATTTTATGTTAACCGTGGAAAAATCAATATTGTAAGTTATCATAAGCGCTTTTTGCATTGCAGTATTTTTTTAAAAAGCAGGAAATTATGTTCGGTTTTTTCAGCAAATATTTTTCTAATGATTTGGCAATTGATTTGGGCACAGCCAATACTTTAATTTATATGCGCGGGCGCGGCGTGGTTTTGGACGAACCTTCGGTTGTGGCCATTCGTTTAGAAGGCGGTCCCAATGCCAAAAAAACCATTCAAGCGGCAGGACATGAAGCCAAAGAAATGTTGGGCAAAGCACCCGGCGGTTTAACAGTCATTCGCCCGATGAAAGACGGCGTGATTGCCGATTTCACCGCAACCGAGCAAATGCTCAAACAATTTATTAAAAAAGTGCATGAAAGCAAATTGTTTGCACCCGGACCGCGCGCATTATCATTTGTGTGCCAAGTGGTTCCACACAAGTGGAGCGCCGCGCCATTAGAGAATCTGCCTTGAATGCGGGCGCAAGCCAAGTGCTTCTAATTGAAGAACCGATGGCTGCTGCCATTGGCGCGGGTTTACCGGTTTCAGAAGCCACAGGCTCAATGGTGGTGGATATTGGCGGCGGCACCACGGAAGTGGGCGTGATTTCCTTAGGCGGAATGGTTTATGCCGGCTCGGTGCGCGTAGGTGGCGACAAACTAGACGATGCCATTATGAGTTATATCAGTCGCAATTACGGAATGATGGTCGGCGAAAACACCGCGGAAAACATCAAAAAAAGTATCGGCTCGGCTTTTCCAGATGCCGAAGTGCGCACCTTGGAAGTTTCCGGCATTAACAAATCCGAAGGCATTCCCAGAAAATTTACCATCACCTCCAATGAAATTTTGGAAGCCCTATCTGAACCATTGAATCAAGTTATTTCCGCAGTCAAATCCGCATTGGAAAAAACCCCGCCCGAATTGGGCGCTGATATTGCCGAAAAAGGCTTGGTTTTAACGGGGGGCGGCGCACTTTTGCGTGATTTAGACCGTTTGTTAATGGAAGAAACGGGCTTGCCCGTGATGGTGGCAGAAGATCCTTTAACTTGCGTGGCACGCGGTTGCGGAATGGCTTTGGAAAAAATTGACAAATTGGCAATGGTGTTTACTTCTGATTAAGAACCATGTCGGATGACCGCACACCACCTTTGTTTCGCCGTGGTTTGGCACCGATGACTTTGTTGGTGGTTTATTTGTCTTTATCCGGCGCGTTATTTGTGCTGGATTTAAAATTCCAAGGATTAAACATTGTGCGGCAAATTTTGGTGGCAGTGGTTGAACCTATTCAACGCACAATGCAACTGCCACAAACTTTGTATGAAAACGCCAAAACTTACACGCAAACTTTATTAGAACTCCAAGAAGAAAACCACCAATTAAAACGCCAACATTTGGAACATTCGCTTGTTTTGACCGACTATGCGCAAATTCGCTCAGAAAATAACCGTTTGCGCGCTTTGTTAAACATCAAGCAACATCACCAACTGGAAGGACGCATTGCCGAAGTTTTGTATAGCCCGCGCGATCCTTTTTCGCGCCGCGCCATTATCAATTTAGGTGCTTCCGCCAACATTCAAATCGGACAAGCTGCTGTCAATGCAAATGGCGTTTTGGGACAAATTACGCGGGTTTTTCCATTTGTATCAGAACTCACTTTAATCACCAATAAAAATCATATGACGCCGGTCAAAATTGAACGCACCGGCAAAACTTTAATTTTATTTGGTTTGGGCGATAACACTTTGGAATTGCGTTTTGTGCCGCCAGAAACCGATATTGAACAAGATGATTTGTTAATCACTTCGGGCTTGGATTCGGTTTATCCTTCGGGTTTTCCCGTTGCCCAAATCAAGCACATTGACAAAACAACCTTTCCTTTTTTAAAAATTATTGCCCAACCCATTACCAGCACACAAAAACTGGATGAAATTTTGCTTCTTCCTTTAAAAGAACAAGCGCCGCCTTTGCCGGCTGATTTAAAAGAAGAAATGCTAAAAAATCCACGGTGAACCCAAAATTTTTTTGAAAAACAACCCATGATGATGCCCGCTCATTCTTCTCGCATTCTTTTACCGGTTCGACCTTGGTTTATTTTTACCACACTTTTTTTGTCTTTTTTAATTACACTCATTCCCAAATCCGTTTTGCCATGGATTCCCGATTGGGCGGCGCTGGTTTTGTGTTTTTGGTGCGTGCGAGAGCCGCGTTTTGTAGGAATGGGAAGCGGTTTTGTATTGGGTTTGTTAACCGATGTAGCCGATGGTGTGATTTTTGGTCAACACGCCATTGCCTTTGTGTTGTTGGCTTTTTTGTGCAATGACTTATCACGCCGATTTGCATTATTTACGCCGATTAAACAAGCTTTGCAGGTTTTTCCTTTTTTGTTTTTGTGTGAAGGCATTCAAATTTTTTTAAGAATGGTTGCAGGCGGTGCTTTTCCGGGATTTTCTTTTTTTGTTGCCCCAATTGTGGCAAGTTTGTTGTGGCCTATTTTGTCGTTTTTGTTGTTGTTGCCACAAAATCAACCTGTTGAACAAAATCCCAATCGTCCTATGTAAAAAACAATGAATGTTTTTCAATCTTCTCAAAAAGAACAACAAATCGAGCGTTTTCGCGCACGCATTTTGTGGGCATTTTTATTGGTTTTTCTTGGCTTTGGCACATTAGTTGGACGTTTTTTTTGGTTGCAAATTAAGGAATACCAAACCTTTCAAACGCGCTCTGAAGAAAATCGCATTGCTTTATTGCCCATTGCACCAACACGCGGTTTAATTGTGGATAAAAACGGCATTGCTTTGGTGCATAATTTTTCCAGTTTAACCTTAGAAGTTGTGCCGGCGCGCGTTGCCAATTTGGAACAATTATTAAACGATTTGTCCAGCGTTTTGCCGCTTTCTTCAAAAGAAATTCAAAATTTTTGGCGCAAAAAAAACGCCGGCAAACGTTTTGATTCCATTCCCATTAAAACGCGTTTAACCGATTCCGATTTGGCACAATTTTCCGCACAGCATTTTCGCTTTCCACAAGTGGAAATCAAAGCGCGCCTTTTTAGGGAATATCCTTTTGGCAAAATTGCCGCGCATTCTTTGGGTTATGTGGGCAGAGTCTCCAAAAACGATGCACAATGGATTGAAGAAAACGAACAAACTGCCAACTACAAAGGCACCGAACAAATTGGCAAAACCGCATTAGAACAACATTATGAATTTGATTTACACGGCAAAACCGGTTGGGAACAAGTGGAAATTGATTCTGCTGGTCAACCTTTGCGCGTTTTAAAAAATACACCAGCCGAAGTGGGCAACAATTTGGAATTAACTTTGGATATTCATTTGCAAGAATTGGCAGAAAAAGCTTTTGGCAAACGCCGCGGTTCTTTGGTGGCCATTAACCCACAAACTGGCGGGATTTTGGCACTTGTTTCAATGCCATCCTTTGACCCGAATTTATTTGTAGATGGCATTTCTTCCATCAATTGGAAAAATTTAAACGAACATCCTGACCGCCCTTTGATTAACCGCGCCATCAA
Organism: Rhodocyclales bacterium; assembly: GCA_050872585.1. Taxonomy (GTDB): domain Bacteria; phylum Pseudomonadota; class Gammaproteobacteria; order Burkholderiales; family Rhodocyclaceae; genus SFHR01. The sequence goes on from JBNMHE010000017.1 coordinate 9,227, forward strand.
TGGCGCTTATCCGCCCGGTTCTACTTTTAAACCATTTATGGCTTTGGCAGGTTTGGAATACGGCAAACGCACGCCCAAACAAAGCATCTATGACCCCGGTTATTTTGTTTTTGGTAACCATACTTTTCGGGACGACAAGCGCGGCGGACATGGTTTTGTGGATTTGCCGCGCTCCATTGTGGTTTCATGCGACACTTATTATTACCATTTGGCCAATGATTTGGGTATTGATGCCATTGCGCAATTTATGCATCCCATTGGCTTTGGGCAAAAAACAGGCATTGATTTGGGCAAAGACGATTCTGGAGAATCCAAAGGTGTTTTGCCTTCACGCGAATGGAAACGCAAACGTTTTAAAACGCCATCACAACAACAATGGTATGCGGGGGAAACTATTTCTATCGGCATTGGTCAAGGCTACAACGCTTACACGCCTTTGCAACTGGCATCCGCTGTGGCAACACTTGCCAACGATGGCGTGCGCTATCGTCCGCATTTGGTCAAAGCCATTGTTAATCCCAAAACGGGCGCAAAAAAACTCATTGAATCTCAACCATTGTTGCGTCTACCATGGAAAAAAGAAAATGTGCGCATTGTCAAAGATGCCATGCGCGATGTTTTAAAACACGGCACCGCCGCGCGTGTTTTTGCCAATGCCGGCTATGAAGCCGCTGGCAAAACGGGCACTGCGCAAGTTTTTTCTTTAAAAGGTGCGGAATATCGGGCATCTAGCCTAAAAGAACATTTGCGCGACCATGCTTTGTTTGTTGCTTATGCTCCTTTAGACAAACCCACAATCGCTTTGGCTATTTTGGTTGAAAATGGCGGTTTTGGTGCCGCCACTGCCGCACCTATTGCCAAACAAGTGTTGGATTATCATTTGTTGGGCAAAACCCCCAAGAATTTTCAATTTTCTCAACCGCGTTTGAATGCTTTGGAAAACGAATGAAACGTTTTTTTCAAGTGATTGATTATCCTTTGTTGCTCATTGTATTAAGCATTATGGCCGTTGGATTAATCACCATTTATTCCGCCACACTAGATAGCACACACCGAATGCAATCCCAAATGCAAAATTTGGGCATTGCCCTTTTGATCATGTGGATGGTGGCTTTCATTTCGCCCAAACAATGGGCAAAAATCTCGCCTCTTTTTTATTTAATTGGCATTGTGTTGCTTTTATGTGTTTTCTTTTTTGGAATCACGGTCAATGGCGCCAAACGTTGGCTATCCTTAGGATTTACACGCATCCAACCTTCCGAAATGCTCAAAATCACAACACCAATGGTTTTGGCTTGGTTTTTTCATCATTTTGAAGGCGCGCGCGATTGGCGGCATTTTCTCATTGCTTTTATTTTGCTTGGCATTCCTTTTTTTCTCATTGCCAAACAACCCGATTTGGGTACAGCCATTTTGGTGGGCGCTTGCGGATTTTTTGTGATTTTTTTAGCGGGTTTACCGTGGAAAATCATCATTGGTGCATTGGTTTTAAGCCTAAGCAGTGCACCTTTTTTGTGGAACTTGCTGCACGATTACCAAAAAAAACGCATTCTCACTTTGCTTGACCCAACAACCGACCCACTTGGTGCCGGTTACCATATTATTCAATCTACCATTGCCATTGGTTCGGGTGGCACTTTGGGCAAAGGATTTTTAAAAGGCACACAAACGCATTTGGAATTTATCCCTGAAAAACACACAGATTTTATCTTTGCGGTTTTTTCCGAAGAGTGGGGGTTTTTGGGCAATGCCACTTTGCTTTTTTTGTATTTTTTATTAATTGCACGCGGCTTAATTATTGCTTACCGCGCCCAAACCACATTTTCAAGATTATTGGCAGCAGCCATTACATTGGGATTTTTTACCTATGTTTTTATCAATATGGGCATGGTTTCAGGCATTTTACCGGTTGTTGGCGTGCCATTGCCTTTTATGAGTTACGGCGGCACCGCGCTTTTAACTTTATTCATCGGGGTTGGTTTGTTAATGTCCATTCAGGCCCAAACGCACCAAATCAAAAAAAGTTTCTTATAAAATAAAACAATGCGTTGTTTACTCTTTTTATTTTCCATTTGTTTTTTAAGTGCTTGTGCTTCCAATACCAAAAGCCCGGTTGTTTCGCGCACGCTTTCCAATATTCTCAAACAATCCATTCCTTCCAAAAAGGGCGGAGGCTATTATGCCGATGACGGCCCGCACAGCACAACGCCCAGCCATTTGGATTTTATTCCCAGTGCCAAACCTCAATGGGAACCTTTAAACAAAGCCACCATGAAGCCTTACACCGTTTTGGGTAAGCGTTATGTGCCCAACAAAACTTTAAAACCCTATAAAGAAAAAGGCATTGCCAGTTGGTATGGCAAAAAATTCCACGGCAAAAAAACCTCCATTGGCGAGCCTTATGATATGTATGCCATGACGGCCGCACACAAAACACTTGCATTGCCTTCTTATGCCAAAGTAACGCGTGTTTCAACAGGAAAATCCATTATTGTGCGTTTAACCGACCGCGGACCTTTTCATGCTGGACGCATCATTGATTTGTCTTACACGGCGGCGCACCAATTGGGCATTATAGAAAAAGGCAGCGATTGGGTGATTGTAGAAGCCATTATTCCAGCACAAAACCAAACTTCTTTTGTGGATTTAAAAAAGAATACCCAAATTGTTGCCACCAAACGCGGCAAAGCCGCTTCTGATTTATCTCGCCATGCAGAAGATACTTTAACCAAACGCTTAAAAGAAAATGTGGCGCAGTTAGAAGCATTGCTCAACCAACAAGAAGATGCTTTCAAAATTGAACAAATTGAACAAGCCATTGACAAAGATTTTGACGCTTTGGAAGCTTTTGCCGAAAACATTGAAGATTCAGAAACTTTAAACGCCATTCAACATGCCGAAACTTTGGCAGAACAAGTGGTTGAAAAAGCGCAAATTCAAAAAAACAAACAACTTGAAAAAACCTTGGTTCAAGCCAAACAATTTTTTGTGCAACTGGGAGCTTTTTCCAATCAAGACAATGCCCAAAACGCCAAATCGCGCTTTTTGGCGGATTTGCCTTGGCTTGGCAATGCTGTGCATATTCAACAACAAGGCAAATTGTATCGCGTGCAAATTGGTCCTTATGAATCGCGCCATACCGCACAAAAATTAATCCAACGCATTCAAAAGGAAACCGGTTTCCAACCTGCTTTGCACACGCCATAAATTTTCCCACGGTCAACGCTTTGTTTTTTTGAAAATTTTTTCAAGTTGACCGTGGATTTTTTTCAAACATTTTTGAAAGTTTAAAGGAATGAAAAATGCCGCAAATCCACACCGCCGTAGAGAGAGAGAGAGAGAGAGAGAGAGAGAGAGAGAGAGAGAGAAAGAAACGCATAACGCACCTTTGGTTTCCGTGATTGTTTTAACTTACAACCAAGAAGAATTTTTAAAACAAACTTTGGATTCCATTGTTGGTCAAAATTTTCCAAGAGAACAAGTTGAAATTGTGGTGGGTGAAGATGCTTCAAGCGATCAAACTGCCCAAATTTTAAAAGACTATGCTGCGCGCTATGCCAACATTTTCGCCATTTTTAATCCGCGCAATTTGGGCATTGTGGATAATTTTATTAACGTCATTAACCATTGCCGCGGCAAATACATTATGGGATGCGGCGGCGATGATTATTATTTGCCCGGTAAAATCCAAAAACAAGTGGATTTTATGGAAAAAAACCCGCACGTTTTAATGTGTTTTGGCAACTGGTATTGTTTGGAAAACGGCAAGTTTTATACCGAAGAGCGCTATACGCCCACCGAAGATTTTGAATCGTTGCTTTATTCATGCAACATCAATGCGCCCAGCGCATGTTGGCGGCGCGCTTATTGGCAAAGTTATTTAAACGAAATCAATCCCCAACAACACCATTGGGGTTTTGAAGATTATCCTTTGTGGCTTTATTTGGCGCAAAAAGGAACAATCAAACATTTGGATGAAAATTTTTGCGTTTACCGCATTTTGCAAGGCTCGGCCTCGCGCCCGGTTCAAAATTTGGCCAAAACATTGAAAATTTTGGTCGACCAATGGCAAGTGCGTTGTTTATTCACCCAAAAATTTCTGCCCGAAAAATTCCCACAAAAAGAACAAGATGCCATTGCCACCATTTTTGATTCTGCTTTTCAAATGTTGTTGCAATCCAAGTATTCGCCTTATATTTCTCAAATTGTTTGGCAATATGCAAAAAAGAAAACGCATTTGTCTTTCAAACAAAAACTATTGGTTTGTTGCGCCCAAGTGCCTTTTTTATGGAATGTTTTATACGCTTTGTTATTGAAAAAATAATTTTTCAAAAAAACAAAAGTCTGACCGTGGAAAAACAACATTCATCAAAAAAATCCACGGTCAACGCCAAAAAATTTTCAAAAAAGGTTTACAATTTTTGAAAAATTTTTCTTTATTTTCTTAAAAAAAATGGATTGCCCACATTCCTTGTTTGTGATTAGCGCACCTTCTGGTGCCGGCAAAACCACTTTGGTTGCCAATTTATTAAAACAAGATTCGCAACTTCAACTCTCCATTTCCACCACCACACGCTTGCCGCGCGGCAATGAGCAAAATGGTGTGGATTATTTTTTTGTCAATGAAGAACAATTTTTAAGCATGCAACAACAAAATGCCTTTGTGGAAAGCGCCAATGTGCATGGTCATTTTTACGGCACTTCACAAAAATGGTTGGAAAATACTTTAAAAACCCATGATGTTTTGTTGGAAATTGACGTGCAAGGCGCCGCACAAATTAAAAAAACTTTTCCCCAATCCGTTTTGATTTTTATTTTGCCGCCTTCTTTACAAGAATTAGAAAAGCGCTTAAAAAATCGTGCAACCGATTCAATTCAAGTGATTGAACAACGCTTGAAAAATGCGCTAACCGAAATGCAACAAGTGGATTGTTTTGATTATGTTATTATGAACAAACACTTATCCCATGCCTTAAAAGAATTAGAATCCATTGTGCAGGCGCAACGTTGCCGCACTTTTTTACAAAAACAACGCCACGCATCTTTTTTTCAAGCGTTGTCATTTTTTTAAAAGAGGAAGTTATGGCTCGCGTAACCGTTGAAGATTGTTTGGAAAAAATCAACAATCGTTTTGAAATGACTTTGTCTGCTGCGCATCGCGCAAGAGATATTGCCAATGGTGCCACACCGCGTTTTGACAATGCCAAAAATCACAAACCTTCCGTTGTGGCATTGCAAGAAATTGCCGAAGGTTTAACCGGAAAAGAAGCCATTCACGTTAAAGATATATAAAGAAAGGCGTGGTAATGGCTGATTTTGATATAGACGGCACCTTCCACGAACTTTTAAAAGATTTACATTATTTGCCCTTGGGGGATGTTGGCAAAATCAAAGCGGCTTTTTCATGTGCCAAACGTGCGCATACTGGCCAAAAAAGAGCATCGGGCGAACCTTATATCAGCCATCCTTTATCGGTTGCCAAAACAACAGCTTCGTGGCATTTGGATTGTGATGCCATTTGTGCCGCCCTTTTGCACGATGTTTTGGAAGATACCAAAATCAGCAAAAGCGAATTGCTTTGTCAATTTGGCAAAAACATTGCCGATTTGGTGGATGGTTTGTCCAAACTAGACAAACTGGAATTTTCTTCTTATCAAGAAGCACAAGCGGAAAATTTTCGCAAAATGCTTTTTGCCATGGCAAAAGATTTGCGCATTGTCTTGATTAAACTTGCCGACCGCCGCCACAATTTACAAACATTGGGCATTATGCGTTCAGACAAACAAAAACGCATTGCCAAAGAAACACAAGAAATTTACGCACCCATTGCTTTTCGTTTGGGATTGATGACGCTTTATAGAGAATTTAACGATTGTGCTTACCAGTTGATTTATCCCAATCGCGCCCTTGTTTTAAAAAAAGCCTTTCACAATGCCAAAGAAGAACGTCAAGCGCTTTCTTTGCAAATTATGCAACAAGTGCAAGAATGTTTAACCCAAAATCATATTGCGGCACGCGTTTTAACACGCGACAAAGGACTTTTTTATGTGGTTGACCAAATGCGCAAACGCCATCTTTCTTTTGCACAAGTGATGGATATGCAGCATTTGCGCGTCATTGTGGAAGATTTGCCGCAATGTTATGTGGCATTGGGCGCACTGCACCAACTTTATGCACCTATTCACGGCAGTATTTTTGATTATGTGGCATTGCCCAAAGCCAATGGTTATCAATCTTTGCATAGTGCGTTAATTGGGCCTTTTGGCACGCCCATTCATGTGCATATTCGCACACAATCCATGCACTTAACCGCAGAAGAAGGTGTTTTGCGCTTGTGGGATTCCGCCGATACCAATCATTTGGATGCCGAACATTTGAAAGCGCGCTCCAAACAATGGCTGCAATCTTTATTGGCTATGCAAACCAATAATTCTTTTGAATTTTTTGAAAATGTCAAAACGGATTTGTTCCCAGATGATGTTTATGTTTTCACGCCCAAAGGCCGCATTTATCCTTTACAAAAAGGCGCATGCGTTTTGGATTTTGCTTATGCCGTGCATCACGATCTTGGTCAACATGCAATCTCTGCCACCATTAACGATGAACCTGTTGAGTTAAACCATATTTTACACAACGGCGATGTGGTGAAAATTACAACCGATTCGGCGGCTTTTCCCAAAGAAATATGGTTGCAATGGGCACACACAGGAAGAGCCAAAAGCCACATTCAGCAATTTTTGCGCTCCAAAGAAAGCGAAGGAGTGTTGCATTTGGGCAAAAATATGATAGAGCAAGAATTGCTCAATTTGGGCATGGTCTATGCCAACATTCCTTCTTTGGCATGGACAGGATTACTACAAGCCTACCATTACAAAACCATGGAAGAACTTTATTCCGATATCGGTTCAGGTAGAAAATCAGCTTCCTTGATGATTCGCCGTCTGATTGCTCGCGAACACTTGCACACAGAAAACCCACAAAACAAAAGTGCTTTGGCCATTCGCGGCGATGAAGGTTTGGCTTTGCAATATGCCACGTGTTGTTCGCCCATACCAGATGATGATATCAAAGGCGTTTTCCGCCAAGGACGCGGTTTGGTTGTGCATTGCACCCAATGCGATTTGATTCAGCAATCCATGAAAAACGAGGTGGAAAAATGGCTTACTTTATCTTGGCAAGCCAAAGAAGATGCCTTGTTTGATGTGCAAATTCTCATTCGCACTCAAAAAATGCGTGGGGTTTTGTCCAAAATCAGTGCCGCCATCAGCAAAGCCAGTGCGGGTATTGAACAAGTGAATATGGATTCCACACAGCCCAACACCATTGATTTTCACTTTACCATTCAAGTGCATCATCGCACACATTTGGCAGAAGTTTTCCGCCAAGTGCGCAATGTTTCAGACGTGTTGCGCGTTTGGCGTTTCAAAGAAAAAAACAATGGGAGAAAAAAATGAATGCCATTGTTTTGGGCGCCGGTGTTGTGGGCACCACAACCGCTTGGTTTTTAAAAAAACAAGGTTTTGATGTTTTGGTCATTGACAGACAAAATCAAGCCGCTCAAGAAACCAGCTTTGCCAATGGCGGACAAATCTCCGTCTCCCATGCATTGCCATGGGCTAATCCGCATGTTTTCGGTAATGTGTGGCGTTGGTTATTTAAAAAAAACGCTCCGCTTTTGTGGCATTTTCGTGCCGATTTCAATCAATGGCGCTGGGCTGCCCAATTTTTATGGCAATGCCAAGAAAACAAAACGCGCAAAAATGTGGCTGCCATTTTAAACTTAGCCTTGTTTAGTCGCCAAACTTTACAAAAATTGCGCCAAGAAGAACATTTGGAATACGCGCAAAAAACGCGCGGCATTTTGCATTTGTATGACAATGAACGCGAACTTCATCACGCACAACAAGCCGTGCGCTGGATGCAAGAATTTGGTTTGGAGCGCAAATGGCTCAACAAAGAAGAAGCCTTAACCTTAGAACCTTCTTTAAAACACAGCCACAAAAATATTATTGGCGCCGACTTTACACCATCCGATGAATCAGGCGATGCGTGTTTGTTCACCCAAGAATTGGCGCAAAAAGCACAACAAAAAGGCGTGCAATTTTTATTTAACACACGCGCGCAAAAACTCATTGGCAACAACGGCAAAATTGCCGGCGTGTTAATTGAAAACCACAATCATCCACAAAATCAACTTTTAACTGCGGATTATTACGTGGTTGCATTAGGGAGTTTTTCCGCACCTTTTTTAAAAAATTTGGGCATTAATTTGCCCATTTGTCCTGCCAAAGGTTATTCCATCACGCTTTCTTTAACGCCGCAAAGCATTGCGCCCGAAGTCAGCTTAACCGATGATTCCAAAAAGTTGGTTTTTTCGCGTTTAAACAATCGCTTGCGCGTTGCGGGAACGGCAGAATTCAACGGCTTTAATTTAAACTTGGATTTGCCGCGCGCGCAAAACATTCTCAATGAAACGCTAGAATGGTTTCCCCACATTCATTTTACAGGCGAGCCCCATTTTTGGTGCGGTTTGCGCCCGGCAACGCCTTCCAACTGCCCGTTAATTGGCAAAACCACTTTTGATAATTTGTGGCTCAACACAGGTCATGGCACGCTTGGCTGGACATTGTCATGCGGTTCGGCTTATTTGTTGGCACAAATGATGGCAAACAAGCCCTTAAAAGGCATTTTTGCGCATCGTATTTTTCCTTTTTTGGAAACATAAATTTTTCCACGGTCAACGCAAATTTTTTTTAAATTTTTGAAAATTATTTTAAGTTGACCGTGGATTTTTTAAAACTTTTAAAATCAATTGATTGTTTTTTTTAATTTATTCCATTTATGAATCAAATTCTTTCCATTTTAAAAAATTGTCAAAAAACAAACGCTTTCATTATTGTTTTTTTGTTTTTATCCAGTTTTTTAATTCGTTTTTTTCTTGCAGATTTTTCTCATCTTATTGTTTTTTATGCAGATGAATTAAATTATTACCAAATTGCGCAAAATTTATCACGTGGAAAATTTTTAATTGTCAATAATGAAAGCGTTGGTTTTCAAAAAATTTTGTATTCTTTATTTTTAACACCTATTTTTTATTTTTTTAAAAATCCAGAAATGCAAACTCATTGTTTTTCCGCTTTGAATGCCTTTTTGGTTTCATCGGTTATTTTTCCTGCTTTTTTAATTGGAAAATTGTGTTTAAAAAATCAAAAAACAATTCTTTTGCTTTGTTTTTTAAGTCTTTTATTATCTGACTTGTCTTATTCTTTAACATTTATGAGCGAAAATTTGTTTTTGCCATTAGGCGTTTGGGGAATTTATTTTATTTTCAAAATCATCATTTCCAATCGCACACATTTTTTATTTTCTTTATTTTTAGGTTTTTTTATTTATTTAATTTATTTTACAAAAGAAATTGGCATTGTTCTTTTGTTGTCTTTTTATTTTTACATTCTTGTTTCTTATTTTTTAAAACAAAATATTCATTTAAAAGAACAATTTAAAAATGCTTGTTTAATTTCTTTTTCTTTTTTACTCTTTTTTGTTTTTTTTAAACTCACATTTTTTAAAGGATTAAGCAATTCTTATTCCCACCAAATTGGTTTGGATATTTTGCAAAAACAAGAAAATTTATTTTTTATGTTTTATGGCTTTTTTTATTATTTAATGAATGTGACCGTTGCCGGCTTGTTTTTTATTTTTGCCATTCCATTTGTTTATTTTAAAAATTTAAATTCCAATGCGCAAAAATTATTTTTATTTTGTATTTTCATTATTATTTTAAGCGCCGCCGTTGTTGCATTTACCATTACTGTGCGCGAAGATTTTTCACGTGAATTCCCGCGTGCGCATTTGCGTTATTTGGCTTATATTTGGATTCCGCTTTTGACTGTTTTTTTGTCCTTTTTTGAAAAAATAAAAGAATATAATAATAATAATAATAATAATTTAAAAAACAATTTTAATTTTACAATAACATTCAAACAAAAAACAATTTTATTCTTTTTTGCTTTTTTAATTATTTTATTTTATCTTGGCGCCAATCCTGTTGGCGACCATATTATGTTGGCATTTGTGCGCTCCAAAGAAAAATTATTTGTTTTTAAAATTTTACTTTTTATTTCTTTTGTTCTTTTTTGTTTTAATTTTAAAAATAAAAATTTTAATCAAAAAA
>JBNMHE010000018.1:0-19392 GCA_050872585.1 Rhodocyclales bacterium
CGGTCAACCTAAATTTTTTTCAGAAAAAATCAAATCCGCTTAAAAAAACAATCAAAATGCAAGGCGGGGCAACAAATCGCAAAATAAAAAACCACAACGACCATTGCCAAGTTTTCAAATGGATTTCGTGTTGCACAAGTTGGCGATTCATAAACCAACCGATGAAAACGGCAGAAAGCATGGCGCTAATGGGCATAATAAAACGGCTGGTTAAGGCATCCAAAGTGTCAAAAATGTTTGAGCCAAAAATCGTTACATTGCTCCATTCGTTAAAACCCAAAGCCACCACAATGCCGCAAACCCACACCACAAAAAACAAAATCAAAGTGGCTTTTTTTCTGCCTAAACTGGGCACGGTTTCAATCAAATAAGCTGCCATCGGTTCAATAATGGAAATGGCAGAAGTAATGGTTGCAAAATAAAGCAAAATATAAAAAAGCGGTGCGACCACTTGCGCAAACGGCATTTTGGAAAAAACAAGCGGCAGGGCTTGCATCACCAACCCCGGGCCTGCCGAAGGTTCCAAGCCCGCGCCAAAAACAAAGGCAAAAATAGACAAACCCGCCAAAACGGCAATAAACAAATTTGCCGCAGCAACATAAAGGGTGCTTGCGGCAATGTTGACTTGTTCTTTAACGTAAGAGCCGTAAATCATCAAAGCGCCAAAACCAATGCTCATAGAAAAAAAGGAATGCCCCAAAGCCGCCAAAAGAACTTTGGGCGTTAAAGCGCGCCAATCGGCGGTGAACATATAATCAAATGATTTTTGAATATCGCCATAAATAAAGGCATAAATCAGCAAAAACAGCAAAATAAAAAACAAAGCCGGCATCATCACGGCGTTGGCACGCCCAATGCCTTTATCCACGCCCAAAACGATGATAAAGCAACCACTCAATAAAAATAACGTGTGCCAAACAACTTGTTGAACGGCAGAACCCAAAAATGCGCCAAATTCCGTTTGCATGCTATCGGCTGTTGCGCCCGGAAAACCGTAAAAACTTTCAAACAAATAATTCAACACCCAGCCGCCCACCACGCTATAAAAAGCAATGGTTAAAACGCAACCAAGCAAGCCAAAAAAACCCAAATAACGCCAAAGTCCTGTTCTGCCTGATTCGCGAGCGAGTTTTTCATACGCATCGGGCGCACAACATTTGGCGCGCCTGCCGAGCATCACTTCGGACATTGCCAAAGGCAAAGCAAAAACCAACATACAAGCAAAATAAACCAGCACAAAAGCGGCGCCGCCATAAAGCCCAACCATATAAGGAAACTTCCAAATGTTGCCCAAGCCCACTGCCGAGCCGATGGTTGCCATCACAAAAACCCACGCGCCAGAAAAGGTAGAGCGCACTCCTAATTTGGTTTCAGACATTGTTGTGTTCTTTTCTGTAAAAAAAGATGAAGTGTAAAGTAAAAACAAAACGCTTGCTTTTTTAAAAAAAATCCACGGTCGACCGTGGATTTTTTTTAAAAAAAGTCAAAACCGCTTAAAAAAATCACCAAAACGCAAGGCGGCACGATGAATCGCAAAATAAAAAACCACGCATTCCATTGCCATTGGGGTAGGCGAATTTCAACTGCAACCAATTGGCGTTTCATCAAATAGCCGATGAAAATGGCAGAAAGCATCGCACCGATGGGCATAATGAATCGGCTGGTTAAGGCATCCAAAGTGTCAAAAATGTTCAAACCGAAAATGGCAACATCACTCCATTGGTTAAACCCCAATGCCACCGCTATGCCTGAAAACCATACGAAAAAAAAGACCAACAACGTTGCCCTTTTGCGCCCAAAACCTCTAACATTTTCAATCAAATACGCCACAATCGGTTCAATGAGCGATATGGCAGAAGTGATGGTGGCAAAATAAAGCAAAATATAAAACAAAGGCGCAATAAGTGGCGCTGCTGGCATTTGCGAAAATACCAAGGGAATGGCTTGCATCACCAAACCCGGCCCTGCCGCAGGCTCCAAACCGCCGCCAAAAACAAAGGCAAACACGGAAAGCCCCGCCAAAACGGCGATGATTAAATTCGCCGCGGCAATGTAGAGCGTGCTTTGCGCAATGTTGACGCTGCCTTTAATATAAGAACCATAAATCATCAACGAGCCAAAACCGATGCTCATAGAAAAAAAGGAATGCCCCAAAGCCGCCAAAACCACTTTGGGCGTGATGGAATCCCAGTTGGCGGTAAACATATAATTAAGAGCGGTTTGGATGTCGCCAAAAAAAGCGGCGTAAATCAACAAAAACAGCAAAATAAAAAACAAAGCCGGCATCATCCACGCATTGGCGCGACCAATGCCTTTTTCAACGCCAGAGACCACAATCAAAGAACCGCTCAACAAAAAAACCGTGTGCCACAAAATTTGGCGAAAAGGCGAAGCCAAAAAAGCGCCAAACTCCGTTTGCACGCTTTGCGCGTTGGCGCCCGGAAATCCCCAAAAACTCTCAAACAAATAATTTAAAACCCAGCCGCCCACCACGCTATAAAAAGAAATGGTTAAAAAACAACCGATTAAGCCGAAAAAACCAAAATAGCGCCAAAGTGGCGTGCGTTGTGATTCGCGGGCTAAAACTTCATAAGCATCGGGGGCGCAACGCTTGGCGCGCCTGCCCAACATAATCTCCGACATTGCAAGCGGCAAGGCAAAAACAACCATACACAAGCAATAAATCAACACAAAGGCGGCGCCGCCGTAAATGCCGACCATATAAGGAAATTTCCAAACATTGCCCAAACCAACAGCCGAGCCGATGGCAGCCATAATGAAAATCCACGCGGCGGAAAATGTAGAGCGTGCGCTTTTTTCTGGCATTATTGAACCTTTAAAAAAAGGCAAAAGTTTAAGGTAAAAGGCAGGGCTTGTCGCTTGTTATTTTTTTAGCCATAATGGCGAATTTTTAAAAAATCCAACGCTGAAAAGAGGAAGTTATGAAAGCCAACATTCATCCTGAATACACGGAAATTGAAGTTGCGTGTTCTTGCGGCAACAAATTTCAAACCCGCTCCACAATGGGCAAAAATTTGCATGTGGAAGTGTGTTCCGTGTGCCATCCGTTTTATACGGGCAAGCAAAAAATTGTAGACACCGCAGGTCGGGTTGAAAAATTCAACCAAAAATTCGGCAATATGCGCAAAAAAACGGCGTAAAGTTTTTTTGAATGCGTTTTTTGAATGCGTTTTTTTTCCAAAAGCATTCCGTTGCCGCCCAATGGCTGGCTTTTATCCGGAATGCTTGCTTTTTATGTTTTGGCCGGTTTAATCGGCAAAGACCCTTGGCAAGGCGAAGATGCCACACATATTAATATTGCGTGGCAAATTTTAAATTCAGGCGATTTTTTTCATTTGCAACTTGCCGGACGCGATGTTTTTGTGCCTCCTCTTTATTATTGGAGCGCCGCTTTAACCGGTTTTGTTTTTTCTCCTTTTTTACCCGCGCACGATGCCATTCGCTTGGCAAGCGGTTTTTGGGTTGCCGCTTCTCTTGCCGGCTTGTATTACGCCAGCCGTGAAATTTTCGGCAAAGATTTTGCTGCCGCCGCTCCCATGTTGTTGGCTGGCTCTTTGGGCTTGATTATCCATGCACACGATGCCCAACCTGTTTTAATCGCTTTAACCGCACACACAGCTGCCATTGGCGGCATTGCGGCGTTTGTGCGCAAACCCAAGCTGGGCGGCATTTTTTACGGCTTGGCCTTGTTTTCTTGTTTGTTGGGCGCAGGCATTGCACCCACTTTGCCTATTTTTTTATTGTCTTTTCTGGCTTTTTTTTGTCCCAATCCAAAAAATGCCTTATTGGGTTTGTCCATGGGTTTGGGCATCGGTTTGGTTTTGATTGCTTTGTCGTTTTGGGCAATAGATTATTTTGCGCCTTTTTATCTTTCCAGCTGGCTTCAAAATGATAGTGAATTTTTAACACAACCTTTTGCATTCCAGCACTTGCAAAATGCATTGGAATTTTTGGCATTGTTGCCTTGGTTTGCTTTTCCAGCCTTGCCTTTGGCCGTTTATGCTTTGTGGCGTTTTCCCAAACAATTTGTCTCTTATTTGGGCATTATTCCTTTGTGTTTGTGGCTTTTAAGCAGTTTTTTATTGGCTTGGAGCGCAGAATCCGGCGAATTGCCTGCTTTGTTGTTGTTGCCTTCTTTGTCTTTATTGGCAACGCCTGCTGCGCTTTCTTTAAAACGTGGCGCATCTGCCCTTTTTGATTGGTTTTCCATTTGTTCTTTTTCGCTATTTTGCGCGCTGGCGTGGATTTGTTGGAGCGCAATGCATTTTGGTTTTCCAGCCAAACTTTCTGAACGCATTTTTGTGTTGCGCGCGGGTTTTTCGCCAGAATTAGAATGGTTTGCCGTTTTTTGCGCTTTATTGGGCACATTTTTTTGGTTTTGGCTTATTCGCACTTTGCCGCGCAATCCTTACAAAGCCTTAACACATTGGACTTTGGGATTAACCGCATTTTGGTTTATCAGCGCCTTATTGATTTTAAATTGGTTCAACTACGGAAAAAGCTATCGCCCAATGGCAGAGCACATTTCGGTGTTGTTATCCAATTCCAATCCATGCCTTGCGGAATTCCAACTCACGCAAGCCCAACTTGCGGCTTTTTCTTATTTTATTCATTTGAACCCAGATGCGATGGATAGCCCAAAAGGCAAAGCCTGCCCGTATTTGCTCACCACACACACTTTTGATTTTCCAATTGTTTGGCAAGGTTTTCGCGCGGGCAAACGGCGCGAAGTTTTTTATTTATACCAACGCTTTTAACATTTTTTTAAAAAAAATTTCCGTTGACCGTGGATTTTTTTCTCAATTTAAAAAAATCCACGGTCAACCTCAAAAAAATTTTGTTTTTTTATTTCATAAAAAAAATGGCAAAAATGCCAAAACAGCGCCCCAACATTGAAAAACATTTTGGGGGTTGACTTTGAAAAAGCGCACAATTCTTTTTTTTTAATTGAATGGTTAAGCTATGCCAACCACTGCTTTTTTGGTCATTTTGCTTTGTCAACTTTTAGGCGAATCTGTTTCGCGCTTTTTTCATTGGTCGGTGCCCGGGCCGGTTTTGGGATTGTTGTTGTTGTTTTTTTTGTTGCTTCTTAACAAAAGACGCATTCCAAGTGGGCTGGCAAGTTGTGAAACCTCGCTGCTTTCGCATTTGTCTTTGTTTTTTGTGCCAGCGGGTGTGGGCATTGTAACCTTGTTGGATATTTTGCAAAAAAACGCTTGGTTAATTGTGTGCGTGCTGCTGATTTCCACTTTGGGTGCCATTGTGGTGGGCGCATGGTGCACGCAAAAAATCATTCAACTTCAAAACAAAAGGTCATCAAAATGAATCCAGATTCATTGGCGCTTTGGATTTATCTTCAAGCACAACCTTTATTTTGGCTCACCATTACTTTGTTGGTTTATGTTTTGTCCAATGCGTTGTGGATGTTTGCGCGCCGCCCACCCCTTTTGCATCCTATGCTTTGGAGCACAGTCATTTTAAGTTTCATGGTGTATTTTTCAGGCGTTTCTTACCAAAAATACTTTTTGGGCGCGCAATTTATTCATTTTTTATTGGGCCCCGCCACGGTGGTTTTGGCAGTGCCATTGATTCGGCAATGGGACAATTTAAAACGCTACTATTTGGCAATTGGCGTAGGCTTGTTGGCAGGTTCTTTAACCGCCATTTTGTTGGCCGTTTTGATTTGTTTTGTATTGCGTTCCGATTTGGCCATTGCTTTGTCGTTGTTGCCCAAATCCGCCACCACGCCGATTGCCATGGCCATTAGCGAAATGTCTGGCGGAATAGCCTCGCTTACCGCCACCATTGTGATTTTAACCGGCATTGTGGGCGCCACCTTTGGTCCCTTTGCATTAAGAAAAATGGGCATTCAAAACGAAATTGCAATGGGAGTGGGCATTGGCACAGCAGCACACGGATGCGGCACCGCGCAAGCTTTTACCATCAGCCACACCACCGGCGCTTTTGCGGGTTTGGCAATGGGTTTAAATGGATTGCTCACCGCATTATTGGTTCCGCTGGTGGTGCATTGGTTTTTTAAATAATTCACCATTAAAAAATTGAAAAAAATTAAAAAAATACAAAACAAAAATTGATTATTTAAACTTTCAAAAAATGCGCCCGATAATATTTCAATTCTTCAATGGATTCCAACACATCTTGCAATGCCGTATGATTGGCCTTTTTGGTAAATCCGCGGTAAATCTCTATTTGCCAGCGTTTGCACAATTCTTTCAAGGTGCTGATGTCAATGTTGCGGTAATGAAAATACGCATCCAATTCCGGCATATAACGGCGCATAAAACGGCGATCTTGGCTGATGGTATTGCCGCACAAAGGCGAAATGCCTTTGGGCAGATAATTTTCCAAAAAGGCAAGCGCTTGTTTTTCTATTTGCGCTTCATTCAAAGTGGAGGCTTTAACCTTTTGCACCAAACCCGAATGGCCATGCGTTTTTTGATTCCAAGAATCCATGGCTTGCAAAACGCTGTCTTCTTGATGGCAAACCCAAACGGGAGCTTGTGCCACAATGTTTAAATTTTGGTCGGTCACCACCATTGCCAATTCCAACACTTTGTGTTCTTGTGGATTTAATCCACTCATTTCCATATCCAACCAGACCAAATTTTGAGCAGATTTCATTTTTTTCACAATGAATAAAAAACAAGCATTTTCGCACAACTTCAAAGCAAAAGTCATTGCCGCTTACGGCAGACATTACACCATTGAAAGCACCGACAAACAAATTTACAACGCCTTTGTGCGCGCCAAAAAAAGCAATGTGGTTTGTGGCGATTGGGTGATTTTTCAACCCACGGCATCCCATCAAGCGGTGATTGAATCGGTTTTGGCGCGCCAAAGTCTTGTTTTCAGAAGCGATTCTTTTAAAGAAAAACACATTGCCGCCAACTGCACGCAACTTTTGATTGTGTTGGCTTGCCAAACGCCTTTAAGCGATGATTTTTTAACGCGCACTTTAATTGTTGCCGAATCGGAAAACATTAAACCATTGATTTTATTAAACAAAATAGATTTGCCCGATGAAAACATCCGCCAACATTTGGCTTGGTATGAACATTGTGGTTATTGCGTTTTGCCGCTTTGTGCCTTGCAATCGGTTTTGGCGTTGAAACCTTTTTTGCAAAACGAAGCCTCGCTTTTAATTGGGCAATCGGGCGTTGGCAAATCCAGCATTTTGAATGCGTTATTTGAACAAAATTTACGCAAAACGGCGCCCATTTCCAAAGCCTTAAAAAAAGGCATGCACACCAGCACGCATTCCCAGTTGTATGATTTGAATGCAAACAGCAGCATTATTGATTCTCCGGGTTTGCAGCAGTTGGGTTTGGCGCATTTGAATCCAGCGCAAATGGAATATGCTTTTGTGGAATTTCGTCCTTTTTTGGGAAAATGCCGTTTTCGCAACTGCCAACACCAAAACGAACCCGATTGCGCCATTTTGAAAGCGGTTGAACAAAATCAAATTCCAACTTTTCGTTATGTGATTTTTCAAAATCTCATTGCCCAATTGGAAAACAAAAATCGGCTAAAAAAATAAAAAAATCCACGGTCAACGCCAAATTTTTTTTAAAATTTTTACAATGTTGACCGTGGAAAAACATTTTTTTCAATTTAAAAAAAGGAAAACGCCATGCATCAGCCCAAAAATAAAGAAGAATTAAAACAATTGGTTAATGATTTTTCTATTGCCTTAGGCGATATTGATACCAGCGCCATTACCGATATGGCTAATTTATTTGAAGGCAGTGTGCGAGAAGATTTTTCAGGCATTGAAAACTGGGATGTTTCCAATGTAACCGATATGCATGCGATGTTTTCTTATTGCAAATATTTTAATGCGCCCATTGGCGCATGGAATGTAAGCAAGGTGCGCAATATGGCACAAATGTTTAGCGATGCATGTGCGTTTAATCAAGATTTAAATGCTTGGAATGTTCAAAACGTGCAAGATATGAATCACATGTTCAGCATGGCGGCAACTTTAACCTTTTCCTCGGAAATTCAACCGGCATTCAACCAAAATTTAAATGCGTGGAATGTGGAAAATGTGGAAGATATGCACGCCATGTTTGAAGGTTGCGTGCAATTTAATCAAGCATTAAACAACTGGAATGTTCACAAGGTTTGCGATATGCACAAAATGTTTTTTGCCTGCGCTTTGTTTAACCAAAATTTAAATGCGTGGAATGTGGAAAAGGTTGAAAATATGAGCGATATGTTCCACAGCGCACATTGTTTTAACCAACCTTTAAACCAATGGAATGTTTCCAAAGTCACCAATATGGAAGGCATGTTTGATGATGCAAAATCTTTTAACCAACCATTAAACAATTGGAATGTGGAAAATGTTGAAAATATGAACGATATGTTCCACAGCGCACATGCTTTTAACCAAAATTTAAACAATTGGAATGTTTCCAAAGTTTTGGATATGGAAGGCATGTTTGATGATGCCAAATCTTTTAACCAACCGCTTAACAATTGGAATGTGGAAAATGTAGAAGATATGAGCCGCATGTTTTACGATGCCGTTTTGTTTAACCAAGCCTTAAACATGTGGAATGTTGGCAAGGTCAAAGAAATGGACGATATGTTCCACGGTGCGCTTTCGTTTAATCAACCGCTGGAACAATGGAATGTTTCCAATGTTTGCGATATGAGCGGCATGTTTGATTCTGCCCAAGAATTCAACCAAGCGCTTAATGCTTGGAATGTTGAAAACGTCAAAGATATGTGCGGCATGTTTTATTCCGCCAAAAAGTTTAATCAAGCACTGGATTTGTGGAATGTTTCCAATGTGGAAAATATGCGCGATATGTTCCGCTTTGCGCAAAGTTTCAAACAAAATTTAAACAATTGGAATCCCATTTCTTGCGGAAAAAACCATCGGCATCGCGTGTTTGACAAAACACCTTTGGAACACAATCCACCCGATTGGGCAAAATAGTTTTTGCTTGGTTAAATTTTTAAAAACGCTATTTTTCCACGGTCAACGCATTATTTTTTTGATTTTTTGGTCTTTTTATTTTTTTTCAATGCGTTGTTTTTTGTTATTTTTTGGAAAAATCAATTTTTTGTTCTTTTTCTTCGGAATACAAAACCGATTCACTTTCATTCAAACTCAAATCTTCCCACAAGCACGATTGCCTACTTTTGCGGGCGTGCAAAGCCGAGCGCGGTTTTTCAACCGCCAAACATTTCCCCAGTGCGTTTTCGGTTAAAACCACCAATTGTGTTTCTTCATCCACTTGGCGCTCGCCATCCCAAAAACTGCATGTGCCGCACAAAGGCACTTCTTGCGGAATGATTAATTTTTTTTTGCCCATTGTGTTTTTGAAAAAAGTAAAAAAAGTAAAATAAGCTCTTTTTATTGTATGCCTTTTATGAACGATTTTTCACTCTCTGCATTAAATTTGGCAAAAAATGCCAAAAATGCTTCTTTTGAAACCGCCAAACTTTCATCCCAACAAAAAAACGATGCTTTAAACCAAATGGCACAAGAATTTTATCTTGCAGAAGATGCCATTTTACAAGCCAATCAACAAGATTTAAACCTTGCCCAAACCATGCCAACTTCCTTTTTGGAGCGCTTGACTTTCACGCCCAAACATTTGGAACAAATGGCAAAAGGCGTGGAACAAATCGCCCAACTTCCCGATCCAGTTGGCGAAATGACCGATTTTAAAACCCAAGCATCCGGCATTCAAGTTGGCAAAATGCGCACCCCTTTGGGCGTTTTGGCCATCATTTATGAAGCGCGTCCCAATGTTACAGCCGATGCCGCCGCGCTGGCTTTAAAATCCGGCAATGCGGTCATTTTAAAAGGCGGTTCACAAGCGCTTTTAACCAATACCGCCATTTTTCAAGCCATTCAAAAGGCGCTCAAAAAAACCAACATTCCTTTGAATGCCGTGCAACTTGTGCAAAGCGCCAACCGCGATTTTTTAAATGAATTGATTGTTTTGCGCAATTTCATTGATGTGCTTATTCCGCGCGGCGGGCGCAATTTGGTTGCGTATTTGCTGGAACATTCCAAAATTCCGATGATTCAACATTTGGATGGCAATTGTCACATTTATTTGGAAGAATCCGCACCAATTGAACAAGCCGTTGCCATTATTGAAAACGCCAAAACCCAGCGTTATGGCACATGCAACACGTTGGAGACACTTTTAATTGAAGAAAAAGCCTTAAAAACGCACCTTTTGCCCATTGTGAACATGCTTTGTGCACATCAAGTGCAAATACGCGCTTGCGCCAAAATTTGCGCTTTAACATCCAAAGCGCAACCAGCCGTTGAAGAGGATTTTTACACCGAATTTTTGGCGCCAATTTTGGCCATCAAAGCGGTTGCCAATTTGGATGAAGCCATTGCGCACATCAATCATTATTCTTCGCACCATACGGAATCCATTTTGAGCAACCATTACGAACACATTCAACGTTTTTTAAAAGAGGTGCATTCTTCTTCGGTGATGGTCAATGCTTCCACCCGATTTGCCGATGGTTTTGAATATGGTTTGGGAGCGGAAATTGGCATTTCCACCGACAAAATTCACGCGCGCGGTCCCGTTGGTTTGGAAGGTTTAACCAGTCAAAAATGGATTGTTTTGGGTAATTACCACACGCGCACTTGAAAATTTAAAAAAAAATCCACGGTCAACGGCTTATTTTTTTGAAAAAAATTTCGCGTTGACCGTGGAAAACTATTGTTGCGTGCAACCAATTGGTTTTTTGCCGTGTTTTTCAATAAATTTTTTAATGATAATATTTTCCGCTTTTTTACTTGGCGGATGACTATCTTCAAAATGCTGACCAAAAATTTCATAATGCGGTTTTGGCGGAAAAAAAGCATAAACAAAAACTTCTTTATTTATTTTTAATAAACTTTGTAAAACAAAATAATTGGTTGTTGAATTTGTTCCGTTAATTCTATATTCTGTTTTCCCGCAATTATAACTTTGAATTCTGTTTTTTATATTATTAATAGATTGACCTATTTTAAAAATTTTTCCTTCAATCACTAAAACATAAACAAAACCATTTTCTGCACATTCTTGTTCATCCATTATTTCAATTTCTAATTTTTCTTTTTCAATATTTGGAATTAATTTGCAAATTAAATCAAAATAGGTTTTATACTCAAAATCAGAATAATTACATTCATTGATTAAGTCATCTATATTTTTAAGTGGGACAATGTTTTTATTTTTGCTTTTTGCCATAATATGCTCTATTAAACTTTTTAACAAAATCATTTTCTTCTTTATTTAAAGAAAATGTTCCCCATTTCGGAAAGTTTTGCAATACTCGGATGTTATTAAAATTACCGTATCGCGTAATATTATTTAAAAACAAATAAATAGGATTTTCCAATTCTTGTTTTATTTTTTGTGCTTCTTTTAAATTTGATGTGCGAATAAATGCAATAGATTGCGTCATCCCGCAATCATCAATAAATGTGCTGAATTGGTTGGTTAGAGAAATAAAAACTTTAAACCCATTTTGATAAATATGCGGTTTTTCACTATACACCACTTGGCTTGGCGTATGGATAAGTTTATAGGGATGAAAAAGGTCTGGCGTTAAACACAAATATTTTTTTTGCGTGTGGCGGTGCAAATGTGAACTTGTTTCTATTTTGTATTTGGGCAAATCGGAATTTAATGTTTTATCAATAATGTTTTGCACCATTTGTGAATGAGAAAGCGGAATAAAGCGCTGAAAAGGTGGAATTTTTACCATTTGCGTATCTTTTAAAACATAATGATTACGCACTTCAAATGCATTTTGGTTGGGCGTTTTTTGCAACAAAAACCACGTAAAAGAAGAACCCACTTGCGGAAAATATTTTTTTGCCCCGCCAATATCCAAAACTTTAAATTGATATTGTGAAAGTTTTTGCGGTAATAAATTTCTATCCGAAAAACTCATCCAATTGTTTGGCACAATAAAAAGCAAAAAACCATTATCTTTTAAAATTTTAAGTGATTTTTCAATAAAATCACGTGAAAGATTATGATTTTTTGAAACACGTTTTTCGCCATTAAATTTGGCATAAGGAGGATTGGAGACCACCAAATCAAATTGTGGAGTTTCTTCAAAACTTAAAAAATCTTGTTGGGTTAAATTGATATTCTCTCCAAAATATTTTTTAACATTTTGAATGCGTTTTTTATTGATATCGTTAAAATAAAGATTATTTAAATCTGTTTTTAAAACGGCATAAGCGTGAAAATTACCGTTGCCGCAACAAGAATCTAAAATTTTTAAATGCGGATTTTCCCAAAATCGTTCAGGCAAAGAATCAAACATCTCTTTAACGCAATCCATCGGCGTGCAAATATCATTGGAATTAACAAAATGTGCACGACTTAAATTCAACGCATCAAAATGTTTTTTAACAGTAGGAAAATCTTGAAACAAAATGTTCTCCGTGGTTTCTTTAAAAACAATTTTAACACTCTTGGTAATGCGATTCTAATTTTGCAGAAAAACCCGCCAAAATCCACGGTCAACGTGGATTTTTTTTGAAAAAAATTTGCGGTTGACCGTGGATTTTTTTTGTTTTTTTGCTTTTTTTGATTTGTTGATTTTTTCTTACTTCACCACCAAATCAATTTGTTGAATAGAACCTGCGCCGCTGCCATCTTCTTTTAAAAAGACGCCGCTGGAGCGCACTTGACCTTGTAAATTGTTTTCTTTGTCGGTGATTGAAAATTGCGTCTTTGCATTCTGCAAAGCAATGGCGCCCACGCCCACCGATTTTAAAGATTTGTAAATGCCGCCGCCAAATTGGTCGGGCGTCCAAACGCCGAGTTTTTCAAAAATGGAATCGTTTTCATCAATCCAGCCGTTGCCGTCTTCGTCATATTGCGCCAAATCAGCAAAACCATTGCCGCTTTGCGTGCCGAACATTTCCGAGCCATCGTTGATTTTGCCATCGTTATTTTTATCCAACACCAAAAAACCCGAACCTTTTGCCAAACGGTGAATGTTTTCAGTTGTGCCATCGGCGTTTAAATCAAAAGAAAATGTGCCGCTTTCCAATTGGGTGGATGCGCCTTCAAAATTCACCACCAAAGGATCCATCAAATAAGTGGCATTGCCCACCGAAATGCTGCTTTGGCTTTCTTTAAAAAAATGGCGCTGCATTGAAAGAGAGAGCGAAAAATCAATGGTTTTGCCATCTTCGGTGCGCACACTGCCTGCGGCATAAAAATTGGTTTTTTCATATTCGCTGTAACTTTCATAACGTTGATAATCCAGCGCCATTGCATTTTGGGCGGCATCGCTTTCTAAAAGCGAGTTTGGATTGTTGGCATCTAAAAAATCAGAACCATCATAAACATTCATTTTTTGCCCGGTTAAAGATTCTATGATGGCGCGCAAAATTTGCAGCCGCATTTCACTTAAACTTTTTTCAGGCGAATCAATGGCGGTTTTTTCAGGCGCTTGAACATTCAAAACTTTGGGCGTGGCTTGGTTGAACGCTTCTTGCAAAGCTTTGGCGTTATCCGACAAATTCACTTGACTTTGTGCGCTTTGTTGTTGATTTAACAAATCGGTTTTTTGTTCTTGGGTGGTGCGCTCGCCGTTTTTAAAAACGCGCAGTTTTTCAAAAAGCGTGTGTTGTTCTTCATATTGCCGTGCAGAATGTGTGCCCAATTCGCTATTTACAATTTTCATTTTGATGCTCCAAAAAAAACGATGGCTTATTTTCTTTACGACTTTTTGACTTAAAAAATTTAAAATGCCAAACACACAATTTTGGGAGCAAACAATGAGCATTAAATCCGACCGTTGGATTCGCCAAATGGCAACAGAAAAAAAGATGATTGAACCTTTTTCGCCAGAATTGGTGCGGGAAGTGGATGGCAAAAAAATTGTCTCTTATGGCACATCCAGTTACGGTTACGATATTCGTTGCGCGCGGGAATTTAAAATTTTCACCAACATCAACACCACCATTGTGGACCCCAAAAATTTTGACCCGCAATCTTTTGTGGAAATGGAAGGCGATTTTTGCATTATTCCGCCCAATTCTTTTGTGTTGGCGCGCACAGTGGAATATTTTCGCATTCCGCGCAATGTTTTGACCGTTTGTTTGGGCAAAAGCACTTATGCGCGTTGTGGAATCATCGTCAATGTCACGCCTTTTGAACCCGAATGGGAAGGTTTTGTTACTTTGGAATTTTCCAACACCACGCCGCTGCCTGCCAAAATTTATGCCGGCGAAGGTTGCGCACAAGTTTTGTTTTTTGAATCAGATGAAATTTGTCAAACGTCTTACAAAGATAGAAGCGGCAAATACCAAGGACAAGTTGGCGTTACCTTGCCCAAAATTTAAAATCCACGGTCAACAAAATATTTTTTTGAAAATTTTTTGCCGTTGACCGTGGATTTTTTTTGATTTTTAAAAATAATGGCGTTTTTTTAATGTTTCCATTTTTTGAATTGCTTTTTTGAAAAAAGGAAAAACCATGCATTTTCATTTTCCCATCATCATTATTGACGAAGATTTTCGCTCGGATAACGCTTCGGGTTTGGGCATTCGCGCGCTTGCCGATGCGTTAAAAAACGAAGGTTTGGAAGTTTTGGGCGTCACCAGTTATGGCGATTTGCGCTCTTTTGCGCAACAACAATCGCGCGCATCGGCGTTTATTTTGTCCATTGATGATGAAGAATTGATGAACAAATCAGAAGAAACCTTAACGGAATTAAAAGATTTTGTTTATGAAATTCGGCGCAAAAATGAAAACATTCCCATTTTTTTGCATGGCGAAACCCGAACCTCGCGCCACATTCCCAATGAAATTTTGCGCGAATTGCACGGTTTTATTCATATGTTTGAAGACACGCCCGAATTTATCGCCAAAAACATCAAGCGCGAAGCGCAAAGCTATTTGGATTCTTTGCCGCCGCCGTTTTTCCGCGCCTTAACGCATTATGCGCAAGATGGTTCTTATTCGTGGCATTGCCCGGGGCATTCGGGCGGCGTGGCGTTTTTAAAATCGCCGGTTGGGCAAATGTTTCACCAATTTTTTGGCGAAAATATGTTAAGAGCCGATGTGTGCAACGCCGTGGAAGAATTGGGGCAACTTTTAGACCACACGGGCCCAGTTGCGGCATCCGAAAAAAACGCCGCGCGGATTTTTCACAGCGACCATCTTTATTTTGTAACCAACGGCACTTCCACTTCCAACAAAATCGTTTGGCATTCCACCGTTGCCCCGGGCGATATTGTGGTGGTGGATAGAAATTGCCACAAATCCATTTTGCACGCCATTATTATGACCAGCGCCATTCCCGTTTTTTTAATGCCCACGCGCAACAATTTTGGCATTATCGGCCCTATTCCCAAAGAAGAATTTTCTTGGGAATACATTCAAAAGAAAATTGCCGCCAATCCATTTATTCAAAACAAAAACGCCAAACCGCGCATTTTGGCTTTAACACAATCCACTTACGATGGCATTTTGTATAACGTGGAAGAAATCAAAACCATGTTGGATGGCAAAATTGACACCTTGCATTTTGATGAAGCGTGGTTGCCACACGCGGCTTTTCACGATTTTTATGGCGATTACCACGCCATTGGCGAAAATCGCGCGCGCTGCCAAGAATCTATGATTTTTGCCACACAATCCACACACAAATTGTTGGCGGGTTTAAGCCAAGCCTCGCAAATTTTGGTGCAAGATTCTAATGCGCAACATTTTGATAAAGATGCGTTTAACGGCGCGTTTATGATGCACACTTCCACTTCACCGCAATATGCCATTATTGCCTCTTGCGATGTTGCCGCCGCGATGATGGAAGCGCCCGAAGGCACCGCTTTGGTGGAAGAATCCATTTCTGAGGCTTTGAATTTTCGGCGTGCCATGCGCAAAATTGAAAAAGAATGGGGCAAAAACAACGCCAACAATTGGTGGTTTAAAGTTTGGGGACCAGACGATTTATCAGACGAAGGCATTGAAGAGCGCGATTCATGGATGCTCAAACCCAATGAACGCTGGCACGGCTTTGGCAATGTTGCCGATGGTTTTAATATGTTGGACCCGATTAAAGCCACCATTATCACGCCCGGTTTGGATGTGGATGGCGATTTTTCCAATGAAATTGGCATTCCAGCCGCCATTGTGACCAAGTTTTTGGCGGAACACGGCGTGATTGTTGAAAAATGCGGCCTTTATAGCTTTTTTATTATGTTTACCATCGGCATTACCAAAGGGCGTTGGAATTCTTTGGTTGCCGCCTTGCAACAATTCAAAGACGATTACGATAAAAATCAACCGCTTTGGCGCGTTTTGCCTGAATTTGTGCATCAATTCTCGCGTTATGAACGCGTGGGTTTGAAAGATTTGTGCCAGCAAATTCACAATGTTTACAAAGAAAACGATGTGGCGCGCTTGACCACAGAGATGTATTTGTCCGATTTGATTCCCGCCATGCGCCCAGCGGATGCTTTTGCCAAAGTGGCGCACCGCGAAATTGAACGCGTGAAATTGGATGATTTGGAAGGCAGAATTACCGCGGTTTTGTTAACGCCTTATCCGCCGGGCATTCCGCTTTTGATTCCGGGCGAGCGTTTTAACCAAACCATTATTCGTTATTTGAAATTTGCGCGCGATTTTAATACCATTTTCCCCGGCTTTGAAACGGATATTCACGGATTGGTCAAACGTGAAGATGGGCGTTATTATGTGGATTGTGTCAAAATGACAGACAATGTTTTTTGAAAGGAAGTTTTTTTTATGCCATTAAAACAATTCGTTACTTTGTTTGTTTTTGGCTTGTTGCATTGCTATGCCCATGGCGTCGAAAATAACAATATGGCAAATGTGCCCGGCACTTACGCACGCACGCCCAAAACTTTAATTGATGTGCAAACAGTGCAAGACAAAAACTTTCCTTTTACCATCAGCATTTTTGAAAATTTAGACAATTTGTGTTCGTTGGAAGGCAATGCCAAAATGATTGACCCTTTTCGCGCCAGCGCCATTTATAACGATTGTTTTTTGGTGTTTAATTTTGACCCCAAACACACGCAAGTTAAAATCAACACCAAAGGTTGCGCCCAAACATGCAAAGGCAAAGTGCAAACTTTGGTGGATGGCATTTATTCCAAACAATAAAAATAATTTAACAAATCCAAACAAAAAACCATTCTTTTGAAAGAATGGTTTTTTTGTTTGTTTTTCGTTTAAAAAAAAATAAAACGTTGACCGTGGATTTTTTAAATGCGCAAAAATTTTTTATTGTGCGCCGCGCACAATTTCAATTTCTTTTGCCATAAATTGATTTTGTCCTTGCGGAATCACTTCAATTTTTGCCCATTCACCCACTTTCACATCGCTCAATGGAATTTTGTAATCGTATTCCACCAAACCGCGGCGCTCCACTTCAATTTTGGTAATGGGGGTGACCATAATTTTCATTGCTTGCCCCATTCTATCAATGGTCACGCTATCATTGGTCACTTCTTTGATTTGCCCCATCACGTCAAAATCAATATCCGCCAAGGCGGGCATTGAAAAACAAACAGCGCTCAAAAAAGCCGCACAGGTTTTGTTAAAAATCATTTTTTCTCCTTGTTAGTTGCGCACAATTTCAATTTCTTTGGCCATAAATTGGTTTTGTCCGGTGGGAATAACTTCCACTTTTGCCCAATCACCCACTTGAACTTGACCCAAAGAAATGTGGTAATCATATTCAAAAAAACCGCGGCGTTCTACTTCAATTTCGGTAATGGGCGTAACCATAATATCCATGGATTTTCCCATTGAATTTAAGGTAATGCCTTGCGGATTAACCGCGGTGATTTGCCCTACCACATCAAAATCATAATCTGCCAAAGCCGGTGTTGAAAAAGCCAAAACCGATGCCGCGCACAAAGCCGTTTTTTGAAACACATTCATTTTTTGCTCCTAGAAAAAAAATTCTTGATTGATGGTTTTATTTTAAAAAAATTCGTTTTCAAAAGTTTTGCATAAAAATCTTTGTTTGTAAGAATATTTTATTTTTTCAACATTTTGAAACACTTTAAAGGCGATCAAAAAATCAAATTTAAAAAAAAATTTTAAAATTTTTTTCACGTTGACCGTGGATTTTTTTTCAAAAAAACCAACGTTGCGCCGGAATTGTTGTGTTGGTTTTCAAAATAAAAAACATTGTGTGCTTGATAAAGCCAAGCGCGCACGCATTGTTGCAACACACCAATACCATTTTTGGAACCGTGGCCTTTGCCGTGAATCACCAAAACTGCTTTGTGGTCTTGTTGTTGCGCATCGCTTAAAAAATCAAACAAAACGGTGCGCGCATCATCAATGATGTAGCCATGCAAATCCAATTCCAATGACGGTTTGATTTTTCTTAATTGGCGCAACAAGCGCTTGTTGATGCCGTTTTTTGAAAAACACTCCCTTTCTGAAAGCGCATCACGCCAAGGAATCAAACTTGAAGAAGAGCAATTTTCCCTTGCATTGTGCACGGGAATGGCTTTTTTAATGGATTTTTTCAAAGAAGAATGCACCAACACTTTGGCATTTTTTTGCGCCAAAGGAATGGTGCCTTGCAAAAGCATTATTTCTTCAAATTCACTCATTGAAAAATCAAGCATTCAAAAAGAAAAAGCCAAAAAAAAACCCAGTTGGAAACACTGGGCAAAAAATCTCGACATTTCGAGAGGAGGGGTTTTAGAACACGTCTCAATTATAAAAAACACCTTGCCCTTTTGTGTTTTGTTGCGTTTTGTTTTTGTAACAAAATCCACGGTCAACAAAATTTTTTTTATTTTTTTATTGAACAATTTAATGCATTGATTTTGTTCGCTTATTTTTTATCCAGCGCTTGAACGCCTTTGTTGGCCAAAAAATCGGCTTTTTCGTTGCCCCAATCGCCCGAATGGCCTTTCACCCAATCGGCTTGTATTTGATGAAAAACCGCCAAACTATCCAATTTCATCCACAAATCCAGATTGGCAACGGGTTTTTTGTCCGATGTTTTCCATTCTCGCACTTTCCAATTTCTTAACCATTCGGTTAAACCTTTGATTAAATAATGCGAATCGGAAATCAAATGAACACCATGCATGCCTTTTAAACTTTCCAAAGCGCAAATGGCCGCCGTTAATTCCATGCGTTGATTGGTGGTGTTGTTTTCAGAACCAAAAAGCTCCACCGTTTGAAGCGCTTGATTAGCATTGGGAAAACACAACACAGCGCCCCAGCCGCCCGGCCCGGGATTGCCTTTGCAAGCGCCATCGGTATAAATGGTCACGGTTTTGTTTTCGGCGGACATTGCAACACTCCACAAGTTTTGGCCGGAACAACCGGCGCAGTTTGAGAA
>JBNMHE010000019.1:0-19262 GCA_050872585.1 Rhodocyclales bacterium
AGAATAAAAAAAATCCACGGTCAACTTATAAAAATTTTTAAAATTTTTAAAATAATTTTAAAAAAAAATAATTTGTTGACCGTGGATTTTTTGATTGATTTTAAAAAAAATAAAAAAACCTGCTTTGAAAAAGCAGGTTTTTGTATTGAAAAATAGCGGAATTATTTCTTGCGCCAGATGCCCATTTTTTCGGCTTCTTTGATGAGTTCATCACGCAAATCAGGGTGCGCAATGCCAATTAAGGCTTCGGCACGCTCCCAAGTGGTTTTGCCTTTCATATTGGCAATGCCATATTCCGTCACAACCAAATGCGTTGCCGAACGCGGGTCGGTGGCAATGGTGGCAGGCGTAAAGTGCGGCACAATGCGGGATTTTAAATTGCCTTGTTTGTCGGTGAAGGTGGAAGACAAGCAAATAAAAGAACGTCCGCCCTTAGAAGCATAAGCGGCTTGCACAAAATCCAACTGACCGCCCGTGCCGCTGATTTGCTTCCAACCCGAAGATTCTGCGCCCACTTGCCCGAACAAATCCACTTCCACCGCATTGTTGATGGAAACCAAATTATCCATTTTTTCTGCCACGGCTGGGTGATTGGTGTAATCCACGGGCGCGCCCGCCATAATGGGATTGTTGTCCAAAAACTCATAAGTTTTGTTGGTGCCGCCAGCAAAAGCAAACACCATCCGACCGCGGTCAAAATTTTTCTTCAAACCCGTGATGCGCCCAGCGTTATACATATCCACATAAGCATCCACAAACATTTCGGTATGCACGCCCAAGTCTTTTAAATCGGATTCAGCAATCAAAGAACCGATGGCGTTGGGCATTCCGCCAATGCCCAACTGAATGCAATCGCCATCGCGCAGTTGTTCCACAACCAATTTGGCAACGGCTTTGTCTACATCGGTTGCCACAGCAGAAGGAATTTGCGTCAAAGGCGTGTTGGGCCCTTCTACCACAAAATCCACTTGGGATATGTGAATGGATTCTTCAAAACCACCATAAACGCGCGGCAGATTTTCATTGACTTCCACAATAATTTTGCCGCCAACTTTTTTAACGGCTTCCACCACCGCAAAGTGGTGTGAAACGGAAACGCTAAAATTAAAGTAGCCGTGTTTGTCCATGGGCGCCACTTGCACCATAAACACATTGGTTGTGCAGTTTTCACGGATATAGCGCGGCAATTCGCTGTATTTAATCGGCAAGAACCACGCCACGCCATTGCCCGAAAGTTTGCGGTCGGCACCGGAATAATGCACGCTGTTCCAACCAAACACTTCACCTTTGGGGTCTACTTTCATCACTTCGGGTGGATAAGCCGTCACACCCGTGCGGATATTGATATTTTTTAATTCATCTTTGCGTTTTGCCAATGCGTGGTCCAGCGCCACCGGGCCGCAAATGCAAAAACCATATTCCACCCAATCGCCATTTTTGACGCATTTCACCGCTTCATCTGCGGAAACGAGTTTCTTTTTGTAGTCGTCATACACACCCATTGAACATCTCCTTGAAAAAGGTTTAAAAAAACGCGCCCAAGCGCAATGGTTTCATTTTTAACCACTATGAAACATTTTGCAAGATTCTTGTTAAGTTTTTTTAACGATTAGAACCTTTAACCATTGGAAAAAGAAACAATCGGCAATCCAATGCGCCGTTAAAAAGTGGAATTTTGCGTGTGGGTTTCAAGCGCAATTTGTGTGGAAAATCCAAATCGGCGGACAAAAAAGCGCATTGCCACGTGCTCCAATGTTTTTTTAAGGTTTGGGCAAGTTGGGCGTGAAAATTTTCATCCCATTCGTTTAAGCGCTCACCATAAGGCGGATTGCCAAGCATTAAGCCGTTTTCAACGCTTGCTTGTGCATCCAAAATATTTTGTTGTTTTAAAGGAATGGAAAAACCGGCGTTTTTTAAATTCATTTTGGTGGCAAAAAGCGCTTTTTCATCCATATCGCTGCCGAAAATGTTTAAATTTTGCGGTTGTTTTTCGTTTTCAATGGCGATTTTTTTTAAATTTTGCCAAAGGTTTTCATCAAAAATGCGCCAATTTTCAAAAGAAAAATTCCGATTTTTGCCCGGCGCAATGTTGTGCGCCATCAAAAGTGCTTCCAACAAAAAAGTGCCGCTGCCGCATAAAGGATCAAACAAGGCTTGATTTTCTTGCCAATTCAATAGTTTTAAAATGCCGGCAGCCAAATTTTCTTTAATTGGCGCCAAAACCGATTTTTTGCGCAAACCGCGCGCAAAAAGCGGCGCGCCGGATGAATCCAAATACAACGTTGCGCGGTTGTGCGTTAAAAAAACGGCTATGCGCACATTGGGTTCTAAATTTTGCACGTTCGGGCGCTCACCAGTTTTTTGGCGAAAACGGTCGCACACGGCATCTTTTATTTTTAAAGTCACAAAATTGAGCGATTTCAAAGGGCAACGAATGGCCTGCGTGGAGATTTTGAAAGCTTTGCGCACTTCAAAAAAATGTTCCCATTCCACCGATTTTGCCAAGTGGTAAAGGTCGTTTTCGGTTTTGTAAAATCCGCTTTTGATTTCCTGCAAAATGCGCGTGGCAATGCGCGATTCCAAATTGGCGCGGTAACAGGTTTTTAAATTTCCTGAAAAAAAAACGCCGCCGACCGTGGATTTTATGTTTTCTGCGCCAAAACTTTGCATTTCTTCTAATAAAACGCTCTCCAAACCTTTGGGGCAAGTGGCAAAAAAATTGTTTTTCATTGTTTTAAATTTTGTGCTTTGGTGAAAACCCACATTTTGTTTTGTGTGTGAAAACGCCCGCGGTAAATGCCTGTGCCATTCACCGGTTCGCCTTGTTCGTTTAAGTCTTTAATTTCTGCAAACCCTTCGCAAGTTTCAAGTTCCGCGGCAAAGTAGCGATTATCCATTTTTAAAATATAAGCGCTTGAAGGCACTTGAAAAACGTCAATTTGTGTTGACGTTGTGCCATCGCCCATGGTGTGGCGGCGCGTGCAGTCGGGCATTCTGGACAAAACAACATCAAAATGCACGGTGTGATTCCAAAATAAAGGTTGTTCGCGCAAAATGGAAATGCTGGTTTGATGATCGTTGTTGATATCATAAGCCACGCCATCATTGACGCAACCTGCCAAAATCGGCACGCTTAATAAACAAGCAAAAAAAGCACGCATTTTCAGCTCCTATTCCAAAAGTTGCCATTGCAGTTTGTTGAGCGGAATGGCAACCAAGCGCGAATCTTCAAAATCAAAATCCAAAGGCGGCTGCCATTCTTTTTTAATCAAGGTGATTGTGGAATGGTTCAAAGGCAAACCATAAAATTCGGCACCAAAGCGCGCGGCAAAGTTTTCTAATTGATGAAGCGCGCCAACGGATTCAAAAACCTCGGCATAAAGCGCCAGCGCGCAATGCGCGGTGTAGCAACCTGCCGCGCCGCACGCATTTTCTTTTTTGTTTTGTGCGTGCGGAGCGGAATCCGTTCCCAAAAAGAATTTGGGGTTGCCCGATGTTGCCGCGGCAAGCAGCGCTTTTCTGTCGTTTTCGCCTTTTAAAATGGGCAAGCAATAAAAATGCGGTTTTAAACCAGCAGAAAGCAGCGCATTGCGGTTAAAAGCCAAATGGTGCGCGGTAATCGTGGCGGCCAAATTGTCGGGTGCATTTTTAACAAATTCCACGGCGTAATGCGTGCTGATGTGTTCCAAAACCATTTTGAGTTTGGGGAATTTTTTTAATAAAGGCAACAAAACCGCGTCAATAAAGGCTTTTTCGCGCGCAAAAATATCCACAGAATCGCTTGGCATCTCGCCGTGAATCAAAAGCGGCAAAGCGTGTTGTTCCAATGCTTCCAAAACTGGAAAAATTTTGGGAATGTTTTTGACACCTTTTTTAGAATTGGTTGTGGCGCCCGCTGGATAAAGTTTGGCGGCAAAAACAATGCCGCTTTTTTTGGCTTTTTCTATTTCATCGGGCGTGGTTTCTTCGGTTAAATAAAGCGTCATCAAGGGTTCAAAATGTTTGCCTTGGGGAATGTTTTTTAAAATGCGTTGTTGGTAGAGCCGCGCCATTTCGGTTGTGGTAATGGGTTCTATTAAATTGGGCATAACAATAGCGCGCGCAAATTGGTTTGCCGCGTGCGGCACGGTGGTTTGAAGTGCGGCGCCATCGCGCAAATGCAAATGAAAATCATCCGGCGCGCGTAAGGTGAGGGTTTGGTTCATGGTTTCCATTTTTCTTAACTAAATTGAAAATTTTTTTTGCGTTGACCGTGGATTTTTTTTAAAAATCCACGGTCAACATAAAATTTTTTCAAAAAATCAAAAAAAGATTAAACTTTATTTTAATTGTAGTTTTTTTAATTTTGGAGGGCATTAAAATGAAAAATACAACATGGGCATGGTTGTTTGCAGCCACCTTAACCTTCGGGGGGTAGCCTTTGCTGGAGCGCACAATGACGGCATGGCAGGCATTCCCACAGTAGGAAATGTGAATGGTAAACCGCATGTTCCCAGTTCAATGGCTTATTTAAAAATCCTTATAACAATACAGGCGGCGCTTCGAGTGCTCACGGTGCCGACCATTTGGCCGATGATTATTTTCATGCTTTGGTTGCCAGTGGATATTCTTGGGGTGAAGTCAATTCCATTGCAGGTGTAAGCGGCGATGCCAACGTAACCAAAGAAGGCATTACCATTGACCAAGGCGTTTCGGATAGTTACAAAAGAGGTAATTACACTTCTTACGACAATCCCGCTTCCGCTTCGATGTTTGATAATTTAAACAAATGCGGTTGCGTGTTGCAGTTGAATTTGCAAGCCAATCCCAATTTGAATCCGGATAACCCTATTCCACAAGATGCGCAATTTCCGGCAACCAATAATTTGCAAGATGGTTGCGGCAATTATGCGGCAGCCGCGTGTGCGGAAAATTCCACCTTTATTGATAACGATAGAACTTGGAACATCAACAATTTAAGCTCGGACAATCGGCGCCGTGTGTTGAAGTTGCGCAATGCTTGTTTGCATTTTTGGAATACGTTGGTTAATGATACTTACAACAAGA
Source organism: Rhodocyclales bacterium (assembly GCA_050872585.1). GTDB lineage: Bacteria > Pseudomonadota > Gammaproteobacteria > Burkholderiales > Rhodocyclaceae > SFHR01. The sequence goes on from JBNMHE010000019.1 coordinate 5,047, forward strand.
AAAATAACATTACCGATCGCAACGATCCCAATTATGTGCAAATTTGCTCCACCAATGCCAATGTGGCCAAAAAAGATGAGTGCAAAGTGTGCGGTTTTCCGTGTAAAGAGGTCAGTTTTATTGGCCCGGGAATTATTTTGTATAAAAACAAACAATACGAATACAAAGCCGATTCCAAAATGTGCCCAGAGGCCAAAGCCAAAATTGACATTGTGGCGCAATAAAGCAATTTAACAATTTTGTTCAATGGTTTAAACCGCTTGAAAAAGCGGTTTTTTGCTTCTTTAAAAAAATCCACGGTCAACCCAAAATTTTTTTAAAATTTTTTGGCGTTGACCGTGGATTTTTTAATTGGAAGCCGTGTTGAAAAGCGCTTTTAAAGCCGTTTGGCTTTCTTCAAAAGAAGATTTTTCTGCCATTTTTTGTTGTAAAAAATTTTCCATTTTGGGATAAAGATTCACCGCTTGGTCTAAAACCGGGTCCGAACCCGGCGTGTAAGCACCAACAGCAAGCAAATCACGACTGCGCTGGTAGCGTGAAAAAAGCACTTTGAATTTGCGAATCAAATCCAAATGTTCGGGCGTGATTAAATTCACCATTGCGCGCGAAATGGATTGTTCAATATCAATGGCTGGATAATGGCCGCTATCTGCCAACATTCTGTTTAAAACAATATGCCCATCCAAAATGGCGCGCGCGGAATCGGCAATGGGATCTTGCTGGTCATCGCCTTCTGCCAACACCGTGTAAAAAGCGGTAATGGAGCCGCCGCCTTCCACGCCATTGCCCGCGCGCTCCACCAAAGCGGGCAATTTGGCAAAAACCGAAGGCGGATAACCGCGCGTGGCAGGCGGCTCGCCAATGGCAAGCGCAATTTCGCGCTGCGCCATTGCATAACGCGTTAAAGAATCCATAATGAGCAACACGTGCTTGCCTTGGTCGCGAAAATATTCGGCAAGCGTTGTGGCATAAGCGGCACCTGCCAAACGCATCAAAGGGCCATTGTCCGCTGGCGCGGCAACCACAATGGCGCGTTTTCTGCCTTCTAAACCCAAAATGTCTTCAATAAATTCTTTAACTTCGCGCCCGCGCTCGCCAATTAAACCCACGATGATAATTTCAGCAGAAGTGTAGCGCGCCATCATTCCCAACAAAACGGATTTGCCAACGCCAGAACCGGCAAATAATCCCATGCGTTGGCCGCGTCCAACAGTAAGCAGTGCGTTAATGGCACGCACGCCAACATCCAACGGCAAATTGATGGGCGCGCGCGCCATTGGGTTAAAGGGTTTACTGCTTAACGGGCGCGTTTCTTCGGTTAAAAGTGCGCCCAAATGGTCCAATGGTCTACCCATGCCATCAATGACGCGTCCCAATAATTGTTCGCCAACCGGCAGTTGTTTGGTGGTGGAAGGTTCATGGATAGAATTATTTTTCCCAAAAATCAAAGGTGGTGATGGATTTTGAAACGCCACCACTTTTGCGCCGGGCGCAAGGTTAAAAGTGGCATCGGATGGCATAACAAACAGTTTGTCTTCCGAAAAACCAACCACTTCGGCTTCAATGGCTTGGCCTTCGTTGGGATAAATCAAACAAGCGCTGCCCAACGGTAGTTTTAAGCCGGAAACTTCCAACACCAAACCACTAACGCGCGTTAAATGCCCTAAGCGTTCCAGCGATTCACAATGCGCAATGCGTTGTTGGGCTTGTTGTAAAAAATGGTGTAAATCTTGGCAAAAATCATTCATCGTTTGAAAAAAATATTTTTTTCCACGGTCAACGGCAAAAAAATTTTAAAAATTTTTCAATTTAAAAAAAATGTTTGGTCGACCGTGGATTTTTTTAAAAAGGAATGTTCAAAGAAAAATGCATTTCTAATTTTTGGGTTTTAAAGCCATAAGCAATATCCACGCCAAGCGGGCCAGCTGGACTTTTCCAGCGCGCGCCAAAACCTGCGCCTGTGTGTAAATTGATAGAATCATCCCACGCATTGCCCACATCCACAAAGCTGGCAATGCCCCATTGCGGCAAAAACCAATGAATCCATTCTATTGAAGCCACGAATAAATGTTGCGCACCCAATGTGGCAGAACCTTCTTTTTCGCCTAAATTTTTGTAAGTGTAGCCGCGCACACTATTGGTGCCACCGGTTCTAAAAAGATATTCCTGCGGCACGCCATCCTTTTTGGCTGAAAATGTGCGCCCAATTTCATAGCGCAACAACATTTGATTTTGGGGATTAAAGGTTAAAAAATGCAAACCACGCACATACAAGCGCACAAAATTTTGTTGCGACAAAATGGCTTTGCTTGCCGCATCAATATTGGCTTGCAAAACATAACCGCGTTCTGGATTGGTGGGATGGTCGGTTTTGCGCCAAGTCCATTGGTAACCTGGCGCCAAGGCTTTGCTTTTGCGAATGCGGCTTTCTTGACGCGTTCGGTAATGTTCTTTTTGCCAAGTTAAATAAACGCGGCGTTCAATGTTCTTTTTTTGCCAAATATCTTGAATGCCCAAAGCGTAACGCGCAATGTTCAAGCCTTCAATGCGGCTGTGTTCGTTAATGGTGCCAATGGCCATTTGGTGTTGGTTTGGGCGCGGCAAAAAGAAAATATCCGCCATAATTGCTTGTTGTTTTTCTTCCAAACGCACCGCGCTTTCAAAGGACAAAGCCCGATTTAAAAAATTAGCCGTTTGGTATTGCGTACCAATGCGTCCGCCCGTGTTGGTGGAATAACCCGCATTGGAGCCAAAAATATGTCCGGGATTTTCAACCACTTCCAACACATAAGGCAGTGTTTTTTCGCCCGTTGGTTTGCCGTTTGAATCTGTAATATCTTGCGCTTGCTGTGGCAAAATTTGAATGCGCGCCGTTTGAAAATACGGTGAGGCTTGCAAGGCGTTTTGAAAATCGCTGATGTTTTTCAAATCATAAACACTGCCTTTTGTTAAATGTTTGCGGTAACGTTCAATGTGTTTTTGGGAATAACGATAAAATCCTTTGGTTTGCATGTTGCCCATTTTGTAAGCAGGTCCGGTTTTGTAATACAAATAAAGGCGTGCGCTGGAATCTTCGGTGTTGATATCCGCCAAACTATTGACCAGTTGCGCGCGTGCATAACGCTTGGACAAAAGAGCATTCAAAATGTTTTGTTTTCCTGCGCTCCATAAATCTTGGTTGAAAAAAGAATTTTCGGGTAAAGGCCAAAGTTTTAAAAATTCAGAAAGTTGTTCGGGCGACATTTCTTCGTTTTTTTCATTGTCAATGGCAATGTGCACTTGTTGGATTTTCACGCGTTTGCCCAATAAAACGGTCATTTTTAAATCGCGGTTGTCTTGGCGTTTGAATGTAATTGTGGGTGAAAAATAACCTTGTGTTGCCAAAATTTCATTGGCCAAAATGCGGTATTGCGAACGCTTGGCATCCTTGGGTAAATGGGGTTTCAAAAGCGCAATGGCTTGTTCATCGCCATCCAAAATCAAATCGGCCAATGCGTTTTGCGCAAAAAACAACAGGAATAAAAACAAAAAAATATGCATCGCTTTATTGTATAAAAAAAGCAAAAATCCACGGTCAACATTCCAAAATTTTGAAAAATTTTTGAAAAAAATTTGCGGTTGACCGTGGAAAAACGCTTGATTTCAAGGCAAAATACCAAAATTTTTTAAACCAATCATAAGGAAGTTTATGTTTGCCATCATTTCCGCTGCCGGCTGGCCAATTTGGCCTTTGTTGTTTGCTTCTATTATTGCATTGGCGTTGATTTTTGAACGTCTTTATTCTTTAAGAGCCGAAAAAATCGTTCCCGTTGGTTTGTTAAAACGCGCCTTAACCGATTTTAAAAAAGGGCAAGACAATTCCAAATTGTTTTCAGAATTGGAAAAATCTTCTCCTTTGGGGCGCGTGTTGGTTGTGGGGTTGAGAAATGCGCACAATTCGCGTGAAGTGGTTTTGGATGCTTTGGAAGAAGCCGGTTCATCGGTGGCGCACGAGCTCAACCGTTATTTAACAACGCTTGGCACCATTGCTTCTATTAGCCCTTTGATGGGTTTGTTTGGAACGGTTGTTGGGATGATTGAAATTTTTGGCTCACAAGCGCCGGGAACAGGCAATCCACAAGAATTGGCGCACGGCATTTCGGTTGCGCTTTATAACACGGGCTTTGGCATTTTAATTGCCATTCCCAGCATGATTTTTTGGCGGCATTTTCGCGCGAAGGTGGATGGCTTTGTGGTGGCTATGCAACAACAAGCAATGAAATTGGTGGAATACACGCACGCCAACAAATAAGGAGAATTAGATGAATTTTCGCAAAGGTTTTGAAAAGGAAGAACCGGAAATCAATTTAATTCCTATGATTGACGTGTTGCTGGTGATTATTATTTTTTTAATGCTCACCACCACTTATTCGCGTTTTTCGGGTATTGAAATCAACTTGCCAACCGCCAATGCGGAAAAACAAGAAAAAGAAGACAAAAATATCAACGTCATGATTACCGCTTCTGGTGAAATCACCGTGGATGATGTGGCACTCAAAAGCATCGGCAATGATGTTTTGGCCAGTGCTTTGCGCCATGCGGCACAAAGTCGCACCAATCCGGTTGTGGTGATCAATGCCGATGCCAAAACCGCGCATCAACGCGTGATTGATGTTATGCAAGCGGCACAAGAAGCCGGTTTGGCCAATATCTCTTTTGCCACGCAAGATGATTTAACCGCAAGCTAATGGTATGGCGTCATTTTTTTGAAAAGCGCTGGTGGCAAGCAGAACAACCACACGCTTTATGGGCATTCAAACCTTTTGAAAAAATTTTTGGCACGTTAAGCACACAACGTGCCCTTTTTTTGAAAGCCAAAGCGCCTTTGATGCGCGTTCCCATTGTGGTTGTTGGCAACATTGTTGTTGGCGGTGTTGGCAAAACGCCCATTCTTATTGCGCTGGCAAAAGCACTGCGCCAAAAAGGATTGAATGTGGGAGTGGTTAGCCGTGGTTACAAACGGCAATCCCAAGGCGTTTTGGAAGTTTTGTCCAATTCTTGCCCTTTTTTAAGCGGCGATGAACCGCTTTTGATTGCCCAAAAAACAAGTTGCCCCGTTTTTGTGGGTGAAAAAAGAAATCAAGCCATTTTGGCTTTGCTTGAAAAACATCCTCATGTGGATGTGATTTTAAGCGATGATGGTTTGCAGCATTACACAATGCCGCGTTTGGCAGAGTGGATTGTGTTTGATTCACGTGGTTTGGGAAATGGGTTGTTGTTGCCGCGTGGTCCTTTGCGCGAGCCTTTGTCGCGTTTGGATTTTGCCCAGGCTATTTTGCTCAATGGTGTAAAAAACAATGCTTGCTGGCTTCAAAAATTGCCGCAAAACGTGCCCAGGTTTCATATTCAACTGAAAGAACAAGCGTTTTATGCTTTAAACAATCCCCAAGAACAAAAAAAAGCAGAAGATTTTTTAAAAGAAAAACACACTTATGGCGCAATAAGCGGAATTGGCGCGCCTTTTCGTTTTTTTCAAACTTTGGAAAACTTGGGATTTTCCTTGTGTTTTCAAAAAAGTTTTCCCGACCATTGCATTTTTCAAGAATCGGATTTTGAAAATCTGCCGTGCGAAGTGCTTTTTGTCAGCGAAAAAGACGCTGTAAAATGCACGCAATTTGCCCCAAAAATGCATAACATTTGGGTTTTGCCGATTCAAGCCCAAATTCCAACGCCATGTATTGATGATTTGGTGGAGAAAATAAATGGATTCAAAACAACTTGATATTTTGGTTTGCCCCATTTGCAAAGGCAAACTGCAATTTTTCAAAGAACAAAATCAATTGTGTTGCAAGGCTTGCCAGTTGGGCTTTCCTATTGAAGATCGCGTGCCTGTGATGTTGGAAAGTCGCGCCAACACATTGAAGGATTTGTCATCCAAAAACAAAAGCAAAACGCAGCAAGCAAAATAAGTTTGTTACAAAACGCATGAAAATCCACGGTCAACGGGGAATTTTTTTTGAAAATGTTACAAAGTCACATTCAAAGTTTTGTATTTTTGCTACAAATTGCAAATTTTTTTTGAACATAATGCGTTTCACCAATTAACTTTTTTAAGGAGAAAAAAAATGAAAGCTTTGTTGAAAACCGCTTGTGTTTTGGCATTGGGTATGAACGCTGTTGCTTTTGCTGCTGAAAACGCACAAATGGAAGAAAATCAAGAAATGCCTGTTGAACAACAAGCACAAGACAATGCCAAAAAAGATGCTGCCGCTCCCGAAATGAATCAAGCACAACCAGCACAAGCAGGTGCTGCTGATGCCAAAGAAGCAGCGCAAGAACAACAAGAAATGAAAAAATAACAAAACAAACCAATCGTTTTGTAACAAAATCACAGATACAAAATTTGTTTTCAAGCAAAATTGTTTTCCCAATGTGTTTAAAAAATAAAGAAATCACAGCAATGCTGTGATTTTTTTTTGCGCATGTTGCAAATCAAGTTCGCTTGAAAAATTCAAACGCAATTGTTTGTGTCGTGCGGTTTCGCCTTTCAAAAGCACAACCGCACTTTTGGGAAGATGAAAAAAATCGGCCAAAAAACGTTGCAATTCCGCATTGGCTTTGCCTTCTTTGGCGGCAGCTTTTAAACGAATTTTAAGAAAAGAATCAAACTTGCCTGCAAAACCAGTTTGTTTGGCGCCGGGTTGCGCATAAACAGACAAAAACAAGGCGGGCATGGTGAAAAATTTAAAATTAAAAAATAATTTTAAAAATACCAATTTTTTATGAATTTTTGGAAAAATTTTTTTTGGGGGAGAATTTTCAAATTGGTGGGCGGTAGAAGGTTCGAACTTCTGACCCCTGCCGTGTGAAGGCAGTGCTCTACCACTGAGCTAACCGCCCAAAAGACGCGCATTAAAACACGCATTGTTTGCTTTGTCAATTTTTAAGCCTTTAAATATTTTCAAAAAACCACACTTTGCCTATTTTTTTAAAACAACCCACAAAATTGCTTGACTTGCGAAGGGGGGGGGGGGTAAAAAGACGCTTTTGAATTTTTTTTAAAGGAGTGATTATGAAGCTGGTTTTGGCGTTGTTTTTGCCGTGGTTGAGTTTTTTCTTTATTGGCAAACCTTTTGCCGCCATTATTTGTTTGCTTTTGCAAATCACGCTATTGGGTTGGTTGCCTGCAACCATTTGGGCGGTTTATGCATTGAGCCAACACAACACCCAAAAATTGATTAAAGACGTGCAAAAAGCCGCACAAAATCAAACACCTTCATCCAATTAAAAACATAAAAAACAATTTTCCACGGTCAACAACAAAAAATTTTCAAAATTTTTTGTTGTTGACCGTGGATTTTTTTATTTTTTTTAAAACTAAACATTGCGGCGCAACTGCATGTGCATTTTGATGAGTTTTTCCACGTTGGTTTGCCAATAAGCGTTTTCATTGGATGCCAAATAATTGACCAAACCATTGACAAAAATCATCGTGTCCAGCGCAAAAAAATTGGGGTTGGCATCTTTTTTGAGCAAATTCTGCTTGGCTGCTTGTTGGTAAAAAAATTCCAAAGTTTTTAAAAAATGGCGCGCCGGTTGCATCAAATGGTCAATGACGTTTTCAAAATCCATCACGTATTCGCATTTCAACGCCATAATGGAAAACATTTCCTTGGCGCTTTGGCGCGTTTGAATAGTGGAAAAAAAGAATTGCAAAGCCGCTTCAATGGCATCCAACGGATTTTGGTATTGCGGATTTTTGAAAATTTTTTGAATGCCTTCGTCAATCGGCTCGCACGCGCTTTGTTGCAGTGCAAAAAAAAGCGCCGTTTTGTCTTTAAAATGCCAATAAATTGCTCCGCGTGTTACGCCTGCTTCTTTGGCAATGTGTTCCAAAGAGGTTTTGGCAACGCCGTTTTGAAAAAACATTTTGCGCGCGGCGTTTAAAATTTTTTGGCGCGTTTGTTCGGCTTCTTCTTTGGTTTTACGCATATTTTTTTCACATCTTGTTACAAAAAAAAAATCTTACATACACTCTTGTTTGTATAATTCTATTTTATTTTTTATGGTTTAGGAAAACAAAATGCGCAATACGTTGAGAATCGGTTTGGTGGTTTCTTTGTCTGCTTTTTTGGCAGCTTGCGGCAGCCAAGAAGAAGCGGCGCAACAAATGCAAGCCATGCCCGTTACGATGAAAACCATGCAATCGGTGAATTTGCCTTTAACCTTAGAAGTGATGGCGCAAACCGAAGGCGCTAAGGAAACAGAAGTGCGCGCGCGCGTGGGCGGCATTTTGTTAAAACGGCTTTATGACGAAGGCTCATTTGTGAAAGAAGGGCAACCGCTTTTTCAAATTGACCCGGAGCCTTATAAAATTGCCTTTGCTCGCGCCAAAGCCAGCGCGGAACAAACCGCGCGTGAAGAAAAACGTTTAAAAGGTTTGGTTAAAAATCAAGCGGTTAGCCAAAAAGAATACGATGATTCTTTTTCTGCCAATGCCGTGGCGCAAGCGGCATTAAGAGAAGCTAAGTTGAATTTGGAATGGACTACTGTGACCGCGCCAGTTTCAGGCGTAACTGGGCGTTCTTTGAAATCAGAAGGTTCGCTGGTTACCGTGGGTTCGGATAGTTTATTGACTTCGGTGTATCAAAATAATCCCATTTGGGTGCGTTTTGGTTTAAGCGAAAACGAAGCCGCGCGCTTGCCCGATGGCAGACCTACTTCCAAAAGCATCAAAAGCGTGGAAATGGTTTTGCCCAACGGCAAAACTTATGCACAAAAAGGCAAAATCAACTTTTTGGCAAGCACCATTGATACCACTTTGGGCACGCAACAACTGCGTGCGGAATTTCCCAACCCCGATGGTGAGTTGTTGCCCGGGCAATTTGTGCGCATCAAATTGTTAAGCCATGAACGTCCCAATGTGTTTTTGGTGCCGCAATCGGCGGTAACGCAAACACAAACCGGTTATTTGGTGATGCTTGCCAATCAAGAAAACAAAGTAGAACCGCGCAAAGTGGAAGTTGCCGAATGGGTGGGTTCCGATTGGGTGATTACCGGTGGCTTAAAAGATGGCGAGCGCGTGATTACCGACAACATTTTGAAACTCAAAACCGGCGCATCAGTGATGGATAAAGCCGTTTTGATGGCGCAACAACAAGCGCAACAAGCACAACAAGCACAACAAGCACAACAGGCACAACAGGCACAACAGGCACAACAAAAAGCCGAATAAGGCGGGAGAACAACAATGAACGCACGATTTTTTGTAAGTCGTCCGATTTTTTCGGCGGTCATTTCCATTGTGATTGTGATTGCCGGCTTGGTGGCTTCACAATCTTTGCCCATTTCGCAATATCCGCAAATTTCACCGCCAATGGTGGTGATTTCTGCAAGTTATCCGGGCGCTTCTGCTGAAACGTTGTCGCGCACGGTTGCCGCCCCCATTGAAGAGCAGTTGCACGGCATTGACGATATGATTTATTTCAATTCTTCATCGTCTTCCAACGGCTCGCTTTCTATTTCGGTTACTTTTGCGGTGGGCGCAGACCCCGATATGGCAACGGTGAATGTGAATAACCGCGTGAAAATTGCCGAACCGCGTTTGCCCGAAGAAGTGCGGCGCATTGGTGTTTCGGTATTCAAACGTTCCAGCGATATTTTACAAGTTGTCTCATTGACTGCGGATCCAGAGCGTTATACCTCGCTTTATTTGTCTAATTACGCCAGCCTAAACATTGTGGATGATTTAAAACGCGTGCCGGGTGTGGGTGGCGCGCAAGTTTTTGGCGCTCAAGATTACTCAATGCGCATTTGGTTGCAACCCGACAAAATGGCGCAACTGGGTGTGACCACCAGTGAAATTGCCGCTGCCATTAGCGCGCAAAATGCGCAAAATGCCGCTGGCAAAATTGGGCAAGAACCTTCTACGCAAAGCCAAGTTTTAACTTATACGGTAACAGCCAAAGGGCGTTTGATTACCGAAGAAGAGTTTGGCGATATTGTGATTCGCGCGGGCGGCCCCAGCGGTTTGTTGCGCATTAAAGATGTGGCGCGCGTGGAATTGGGTGCGTATAGTTACGACCAAAAAAGCGCTTTGGATGGACAATCCAACATTGCGGTGGGCATTTTCTTGCAAACCGGTGCCAATGCCATGGAAGTTTCCAAATTGGTTCAAGCCAAAATGAAAGAATTGTCCGAAGGCTTTCCAGAAGGCATTGAATACAATGTAACTTACGATACCACTTTGTTTGTTTCTGCTTCCATTGAGGAAGTGATTGCCACGTTGGTAGAAGCGTTGATTTTGGTGTTGGCTGTGGTGTATTTGTTTTTGCAAAATCTCAAAGCCACGCTGATTCCTATGGTGGCGGTGCCGGTTTCTCTGGTGGGCACTTTTGCTGGCTTGTGGTTGTTTGATTTTTCAATCAATACCTTAACCCTTTTTGCAATGGTGCTTGCCATTGGCATTGTGGTGGATGATGCCATTGTGGTTTTGGAAAATGTGGAGCGCTTGATGACTGAGCGCAAAATGTCTGCCTTTGATGCCGCCGTTGAAACAATGAAAGAAGTTTCTTCTGCGGTTGTTGCCATTGTGTTGGTGCTTTGTTCGGTGTTTATTCCTGTTGCCTTTTTGGGCGGCATCACCGGCGTGTTGTATCAACAATTTGCGGTAACCGTTGCCATTTCGGTTGTGATTTCCGGCATTGTGGCTTTGACTTTAACACCCGCTTTGTGCGCCATTTTGTTGCGCGGCAAGCATAAGAAAAATCGGCTTTTCCGCCCGTTTAATTATGTTTTTACCAAATTCACGCGCAGTTACGTGCACACCGTTGGTTTTACATTGCGCAACAAATTGCTGGGTTTTGCCGTGGGCGCAGTGGTCATTGCCGCCATTGTGTTTTTAATTCGCACGGTGCCGGGTTCGTTTGTGCCTTCGGAAGACCAAGGCTTTTTGATTGCTTCGGTTTCTTTGCCCGATGGTGCCACATTAAGCCGCACCAACAAAACCGCTGAAAATGTCAGTGCGCAATTTCGGCAAAATCCGGGTGTGAAGCACACCATCAGCATTTCGGGCTTTGATATGATTGCTGGCGGGCAAAAAAGCAATTCCGGCACCATTTTTATTCCAATGAAAGATTGGTCGCTGCGCAAAAATGAAACCATTGAAGAGACGGTCAATAAATTTACGCGCATCGGAATGATGCAACCCGATGGCTTGGCATTTGTGTTTAATCCGCCAGCTATTATGGGTTTGGGCACAGCCGGTGGTTTTGAGTTTTATTTGCAAAACCGCGCCGATGGTGATCCTTCTAATTTAGAAAAAACCGTGCAAATGCTGGTTGAAGCGTTGAACAAACGCCCGGAATTGGCGCGCGTGCGCACGTTTTACCGCGCCAATGTGCCGCAACTTTATGTGGAAGTGGATGAAACCAAAGCGCTTTCATTGGGTGTGCCTTTGTCTGATATTTACAGCACTTTGCAAAGCACAATGGGCGCACTTTATGTCAATGACTTTAACCGCTCTGGGCGTGTTTTCCGCGTGCAGTTGCAAGCCGAACCGCGTTATCGCCAAACTCCCGATGATATCGGCAAGGTTTATGTGAAAAGCCAAACTACGGGCAAGATGATTCCGGTTTCGGCATTTAGCACCGTTAAAAATGTGTTTGGTGCAGAACAATTGGAACGCTTTAACGGCTTTGTTTCTGCCAAAATCATGGGCGATGGCGCATCGGGCATTTCATCAGGTGCCGCCATTAAAGTGGTAGAAGAAGTTGCCAAAGAAGTCTTGCCTTTGGGTTACCAAATTGCTTGGACTGGGCAGGCTTATCAAGAAAAATCCACTTCTGGTTCTTCTTCCAAAGCGCTCATTTTTGCGGTGATTATGGTTTTCTTGATTTTGGCAGCGCAATATGAACGTTGGTCTTTGCCATTGGCGGTTTTAATGGCGGTGCCGTTTGCCATTTTTGGCGCATTGGTGGCGGTTTATTTGCGCGGTATGCCCAACGATATTTATTTCCAAATTGGGCTGGTGGTGTTAATTGGCTTGGCTGCCAAAAATGCCATTTTGATTGTGGAATTTGCCGTTCAAAAAATAGACGAAGGCAAAGATGTGATTTCCGCCGCCAAAGAAGCCGCGCGGCTGCGTTTTCGCCCGATTGTGATGACTTCCTTGGCATTTGTGTTGGGCGTGTTTCCGTTGGTTAAAGCAACCGGCGCAGGTGCTGCGGCACGGCGTTCAATGGGAACGGGCGTGTTTGGCGGAATGGTGGCAGCCACGTTTATTGCCACAATTTTCATTCCGCTCTTTTTCAAATGGTTGGAGCGCGAACCGAAAAAAAACAAGGATTTTGAAAATAATTCTGCGTTGACCGTGGATAATTTGCAAAATGTTGCGCAAAACAAAAAGGAGGGCGAATAAATGAATCGCTTTAATCAAATTTTGCCGATTGGCTTGGCGTTTGCTTTATCGGCGTGCAGCATTGGACCGGATTTTTTGCGCCCTGATTCGCCTTTGCCTCAATATTACAGCTTGCCACACCAAAAGGATGTCGCCACCCAAAAGACGCTTGTCAACAACGATTGGTGGAAATTGTTTGGCGATGAAACGTTGAATCAACTGGTAGAAGTGGCGCTCAAAAACAATACCGATTTGCGCCTTGCTTTTGCCCGCGTGGAAGAATCACAAGCTTTGGTGCAGCAAACGCAAAGCGGATTTTTTCCCAGTTTTAATTTGTCGGCAGATGGCGCGCGCAATTATTTGAGCAACCAAAGCGCTGGCAGAACGCCGAATATGTCGCCACGCTATGCTGAATCTTATTCCGGCTTATTTTCCACCAATTATGAATTGGATTTGTGGGGCAAAGTGCGCCGCTCAAATGAACGCCAACAAGCCTCGCTTTTATCCACGCTTTATGCCAAAGACACCACGCGTTTGACCGTGATTGCCTTGGTGGTGAATAATTATTTGGCATTAAGAGCAGCCGATGCGCAGTTGATTGTAACGGCAAACACCTTAAAAACCCGCGAAGAAAGCGCGCTTTTAACCAAAAACCGCATGGATGCCGGTTTGGTTTCTCCTATTGATTACCACCAAGCGCGCGGCTTGTTGGCACAAGCGCACGCACAAGAAGCCGACTACAACCGCCAACGCGCTTTGGCAGAACACCAGCTTGCTTTAATCACCGCGCAACCGGAATTAAAAATCCCCAAAGGCGATTTGAAATATTTGCCCGTTCCGCCCGTGCCGCCTGTGGGTTTGCCTGCGCAACTGATTGAAAATCGCCCCGATGTTAAGCAAGCCGAAGCGCAATTGATTGCCGCCAATGCTGGCATTGGCGTAGCGCGTGCGGCGTATTTTCCAAGTTTTAATTTAACTGGCAGTTTGGGTTCTTCTGCCACTTTAACCGAGCGTTTGTTTGAATCTTCTTCATCGTTGTGGTCTATTGCTTTGTCTGCAGCGATGCCCATTTTGAATTGGGGTGCGGTAAGCGCCCAAGTGGATGCGGCAAAAGCCATCACCAAACAATCGCAAATTGCATGGGAAAAAGCATTGCATTTGGCTTACCAAGAAGTGCGCGATGCTTTGGTGAGCGTGCGCGAGCAAGAAATTGCCGAAGCCGCCGCTATTATTAGAGCCGAGAGTGCGCGCCACGTTTTGGAAATTGCCACACAACGCTACAAAGCCGGCCACACGGGTTATTTGGAATTGTTGGATTCCGAGCGCACGCACAATGAATCGGAAATCAATTTGATTGCGATTCGCCAAGCGCGTTTGAATGCCACGGTGAATTTGTTTAAAGCCTTGGGCGGCGGCTGGCAACCGGATTTTGTGTGGAAAGAGGGCATTTTCCCGGGGCCAGAACCTGTGAAAAACAATGTTTCCGATGCTGAAAATTCTGCCAAACCAAGCGATGTTGCCCAAGCGCCAGCAACCACAAAAACGGCGGATTCGGCAAAACCCGCCGATTTGGAAAAATAAAAAATCTTGGTAGTGGCATTTTTGCCATTTTTTTGAAAAATGAATTTTCGTCAAAAAATCATCGCTGATTTTTTAAAGGATTTGGCAAATCGGTTTTTAATCGCCTACACCAAAAAACTTTGCCGCACCAAACAAGGCAAGGTTTTTTTGGTTGTTGCGGGAGGTGCTTTATTTTTAAGCGCTTGCGCAAGCGGTTTTTTTGGTTTTTTTGAAACGGGCGAAGAAACGCCAACCGATATTTTTTCTGCAAAACTTGTGA
>JBNMHE010000020.1:0-18092 GCA_050872585.1 Rhodocyclales bacterium
ATCAATCAATCAATCAATCAATCAATCAATCAATCAATCAATCAATCAATCAATCAATCAATCAATCAATTCCGGCGTTGGAATTATTAAAGGAGTATGAGAAAAGGGATTTTAAGAATTTAAAAGAAGAAGAAAAAGAAGACAAAATTATTTTTCATTTATTTGGAGATGGGATTAAAGAAAAGACGCTTGAAGATTTAAAAGAGTTGGAAATTTTTTTAAATCAACATTATGCTTGTGAAATTATAACGCATATATTGGCAGACGAATTGTTTCATTCTTTTCCCAAATGGCGAGACAATTATTTGGCGTATTATCGTTTGTTGATAGCCGATTGTTTAAAAGAAGTAGATAGGGCATTGTATTTGGATGTGGACATGTTGGTATTAGAAGATATAAGAGCCTTGTGGTTGCTTAATTTAAAAAACAAAGTGGCCGGCGTGGTGAAAGATTGGGTCAAGCACACCGGCAATGTGCGCAAATGTTTTAATAATCAAAATAATGATATTGTTTTGGATGAAAATTATTTTAATTCTGGCTTTTTTTTCATTCATTTAGAAGAATTTAGAAAACAAAACATTATTCAACAATGTTTGGAATTTTTAAAAAATTATGAAACCATTTACCACGACCAAGACGCTTTGAATGTTGTTTTAAAAAACAAAATCATGCTTTTGCCCATTGATTTTAATTGTTGTATTACGCTTTTTGATAATCCAGAAACCAATTTTTCTTTAAATTACGAAAAAGAAGAAATGAAACGTGTTTTTAATTCCAATCCCATTATTGTGCATTTTAGTGGTGCCGCACCGTTTAAAGAACCGTTTATTTTCAAAAACAAACAAAAAGAATTGGTGGATTTTCCTTGGTTTGAACATTTAAAAACAATGCCGGTTTTTAAAGATGAAATTATGAAAAGATTAAACATAAAATTTAAACAATTTTATGTTTTGGATGTTTTATTGACGACTTTAAAATTTAAAATTCCATTTTGTATCCAACAAATAGAAAATCAAAGCCAACATTGTGGAATTTATTATTCTAAAATAATTCAAAACAATTCTTATCCCGAAGTGGTGAATTTGGCTTTAAAAAATGAAATTTTTGCCAAATTTGAAAAAGCCAAAAATGCAAATTTGTTTTATTTAATTAAATTGCCTTTTGCCATTTTATGGACAAAATACAAAATAAAAAAATGGGCAAAACAATTAAAATTAAAATGGCAAAAAGATTGTTTAATAGAAAAATTAAAAAAATCCACGGTCAACCCAAAATAATTTTTAAAAATTAAAAAAATTTTTTGTTGACCGTGGATTTTTTTATTTTTTTTATTTTTTTAATAAATAATTAAAAAATTGATTTAACGCATGGTTGCGTTCATTTAAATTGTGGGAATCCATTTGAAAACGCAATTTATTTGGATTTTGCAATTGAAAATGTCGGTTGTTTTGAATTAAAAAAATCAAATGCGCCGGGTCAATGGCGGAATTTTCCAATTGGGGCGCAAATTCCGCACGAATAAATTGCCCAGAGGCATCCAATTTCACAATGGGCAAGGCGCGCACAAAAATGCGCCAATGGTGCGTGGCAATAAGGTTTTGGGCGGAATCGGGCAACAGACCAAAGCGGTCAATGAGTTCTTCTTTGAGTTGCTCCAATTCTTCCAAAGTTTTGGCATGCGCCAAGCGTTTGTAAAGCTGCAAGCGTGCGTGGATATCTGGGCAATAGTTTTCCGGCAAAAAAGCGGGCAAATGCAAATTGATTTCTTGATTTTCTACGGGTTCGCTGGGTTCATTTTTGAGTTGGGCAATGGCGTTTTGAAGCATTTTGTGATACATCTCAAAGCCAACTTCGTTCATTTCGCCCGATTGCGCCGCGCCCAAAATTTCGCCCGCACCACGAATTTCCAAATCTTGCATAGCCAAATAAAATCCAGCGCCCAATTCTTCGGATGAAGCAATGGCATCCAAACGTTGGCGTGCTTGTTTGTTTAACGTTTTTTCATCATCAATGAGCAAATACGCATAAGCTTGATGGTGCGAGCGGCCTACACGTCCGCGCAGTTGGTGCAGTTGTGCCAATCCAAAATTTTCGGCATTTTCAATTAAGATGGTGTTGGCATGCGGATTATCAATGCCGGTTTCAATGATGGTGCTGGATAACAACACATCGGCACGTTGGGCGGAAAAATCACGCATGACGCGCTCCAATTGCGTTTTGGGCATTTGTCCGTGCCCGACGACAATGTTGGCTTGCGGCAAGAGTTTTTCCAAACGGCGCAAAGCATCGTCAATGCTTTTGACATCATTGTGCACAAAATAAACTTGTCCGCCGCGTTTTAACTCGCGCAAAATGGCTTCGCGAATCACGCTGGCGTGATTTTTGCTGACAAATGTTTTGATGGACAAACGTTTTTCCGGCGCAGAGGCAATAATAGAAAAATCCCGCAAACCTTCCATACTCATAGAAAGTGTGCGCGGAATGGGCGTTGCCGTTAAAGTTAAAATATCCACATTGGCGCGCAAAGTTTTGAGTTTTTCTTTTTGTTTGACACCAAAACGGTGTTCTTCATCAATAATCAACAATCCCAAGTTTTTAAATTGCACGTTGTTGCTGATTAGTTTGTGTGTGCCAATGACAATATCCACCGTGCCATTTTGTAAGCCCGACAAAATGGCCACATTTTCTTTGCTGTTGTTAAAGCGTGAAAGTTGCGCAATTTGAATGGGATAATCGTTGTTCAAAGGCAAAAAACGCGCCAAAAAACTTTGGTAATGTTGCTGACAAAGCAACGTGGTCGGGCACAATACCGCCACTTGTTTGCCGCTTAAAGCCGCACAAAATGCCGCACGCAAAGCCACTTCCGTTTTGCCAAAACCTACATCACCGCAAATTAAGCGATCCATCGGCTTGTTGTTTTGTAAATCGTTTAAAACTGCTTCAATGGCGGCGGCTTGGTCGGGCGTTTCGGTAAAGTCAAAACCAGATGCAAAACGCTCATAAGCGATGGAATCAAAAGAAAAAGCATGTCCTTTTTGGCTGGAACGCTTGGCATAAAGCAACAGCAATTCGGCGGCCACATCACTGGCTTGTTGTTGGGCGCGTTTTTTGGTTTTTTCCCATTGGTCGTTGCCCAATGTATTCAATGGGGCAGAATCGGCATTTTGCCCGCCGTAGCGGGAAATCACATCCAACTGCGAAACCGGCACCAAAAGACAAGCTTGATTGGCATAAGTGAGTTTTAAAAATTCTTCTTGATTTTCATTGAGTTTAACCAAACCGGCATAACGCCCAACACCGTGACGCTCATGCACTACGGCATCGCCAATTTTCAATTCGGTTAAATCTTTAAAATAAGAATCAATGTGCGTTTGTTTTCGTTTTTGATTGAATTTGCGTTTGTTTTGATAAAGTTCATTTTCGGTGAAAAAAAAATGCGGTTGACCGTGGATTTTTAACGCAAAACCTTTTTCCAAAGGCGCCACAGTCAAAGCAAGAGCTTGCTGTTGCCATTGTTGAAAAGTAGAAAATGTTTTTAAATCCAAATGATGGTGTTTGAATAAATTTAAAATAATTTCTTGCCTGCCCAAAGAATCGGCAAACAACAAAATGTTGGCTTGGGGATTTTCATTTTTAAATTGTTGAAAGTTTTTCAACGGATTTTGAAATTGATGATTGATTTGAATATCCGGCAAAACGTGGGGAACTTCTTTTAAACAAATGCTGGAAAAATTTTCGCCTTTTTTAAAAAAATCATTGGCTTGAAAATAAATTTCTTCGGGTTTTAATAACAAACGCTCTGGTTCAAAATTGCCAATAGAATGAAAACGTTCATGAACTTCTTTTAAAAAAAGAGTCATTTGATGAAAGGTTTCGGGCGTGTGAAAAAAAACGGTGTTTTCAGGCAAATAATCAAACAAACACGCTGTTTCATTAAAAAACAAAGGCAAATAGTATTCAATGCCGGCAGGAACAAATCCTTTTGAAATGCTTTTGTAAATGGGAGAATCAATGGAATCAAAACGCTTTCTAAAATTTTCCCGAAAAACCGAAAATGCGGCTTCATCGCTGGGAAATTCAAACGCCGGCAAAATGGCCACTTCTTTTTCTTGGTTTAAAGTGCGTTGGGTTTCGGTATCAAAAAAACGAATGCTTTCTACTTCGTTATCTAAGAAATCAATGCGCAAAGGATAAGGGCTGCCGGATGGAAAAATATCCAACAAACTGCCGCGAATGGCGTATTCTCCTACGCTTAAAACTTGGTGCGTTGCGTTGTAACCGACTTCTTGCAAGCGTTTGCGAAAATTTCCCAACTGCAAACAATCGCCTACTTTTAAAACAAAACTATTTTTTAATAAAAAAGCAGGCGGCGCAAAACGTTGCAAAGCCGAAGGAGCGGACAAAATTAAAAAATCCACTTGGTGATTGGCAAGCATCCACAAGGTTTTGATTTTTTGTGCGTTTAAATCGGCATGCGCAGAAAAAAGGTCATAAGGCAAGGTTTCGGAATCGGGCAAAAAATGCGTTTGGTATTGCGGCGCAAAAAAGGCAAAAGCGGTTAAAAGGGCGCGGGCATTTTGTGCGGTATCGGTCAAAATGCAAAAAGGCAAGGCGGGATTTTCTTTTTTGAGTTGGCTTAAATAAAAAGCGCTGGCATTTTTGGCGATTGCCCACTGAAAAGAATGTTTTTTATCGGGAATGGATGGCAAAGAAAAATCAAGTAAATTTTCCACGGTCAACGCCCCATTTTTTTTAAAAATTGTTTCAAAAAAAGGAGCGGATTATAAAACGCTTTGGCAATCGTGTTAAAATCGGCGCTTTTTTGAAGTTTTGAACGCATTAAAGGAAGTTAAAAATGTCCGAAGAAAACAAACCCGTCAATCCTTTGGAACGCCGTGTGGATTTAATCGTTTCCTTGGAAGAATTGAATCAACTCATGGATTCCAAATTAAAAAAAATCCAGCCCAATGTGAAACTGCAAGGTTTTCGCAAAGGCAAAGTGCCGCTTTCTATGGTGCGTCAAATGCATGGTCAGCAAGCTTATGGAGAAGCTTTCAACAGCTTAATTCAACAAGCCTTTTCTGAAAAAATCAAAGATGAACCTTTTCGCGTGGTGGCCGCACCAATGGTGGAACCCAAACAAAGCGAAGATGAAAAACACTTGCATTGCACCGCCATTTTTGAAGTTTTCCCCGAATTTGAATTGGCGGATTTGTCTGATGTTGCCATTACGCGTCCTGTTTTTGAAGTTTCCGATAAAGAGGTCGACAAAACCCTTTCTATTTTGCAAAAACAACGCGTGAAATACGAAGTGGTAGAACGCGCGGCACAAAAAGAAGACCGCGTATTTGTGGATTTTTTAGGCACCAAAGAAGGAGAACCTTTTGAAGGCGGCAAAGGTGAGAATTATCCGTTTGTTGTGGGTGCGGGAATGATGCTCAAAGAATTTGAAGACAATGTGGAAGGTTTAAAAAAGGGCGATGAAAAAGATTTTCCTTTAACCTTTCCTCAAGAGTATTTTCAAAAAGATTTGGCTGGAAAACAAGTTTCGTTTCATATCAAAGTCAATGAAGTTGCCGCACCCAACTTGCCGGAAATCAACGATGATTTTGCCAAACTGTTGGGCATTCAAGATGGTATTGCGCAATTGAAAAAAGAAATCAAAGAAAATTTAACGCGTGAAGTCAAAGCACGTTTGTTGCGTCAAGTCAAACAACAAGTCATGGATGCTTTGATTGAAAAAAATCCCGTAGATTTGCCCCAAGCGCTGGTGCAAATGGAAACCGAACGTTTGGTGCAATCCGCCAAAGATAATATGAAAAAACAAGGCATCGCGCATGACAAAATCAATGTTCAAGCCAGTTGGTTTGAAAAAGATGCCGCGCGCCGCGTGCATTTGGGTTTGATTTTGGCCAAAATTGTGGATTCCAAAACCGTGGAAGTTCAAAAAGAAGATGTGCGCCGTTTGATTGATGAAATGGCCGCCTCTTATGAAAAACCCGAAGAATTGGTGCGTTGGTATTATGAAAAACCCGAACGCTTGAAAAACATTGAAGGTTTGGCTTTGGAAGAAAAAGTGGTGGATTGGGCTTTGAATTCCGCCAACGTCACCGAAGAAGCCGCCGATTTTGACGAACTCATGAAAGACACGCCTTGATTTTTTAAAAAAAATCAAGGTTGACCGTGGATTTTCTTCAAAATAAAAAAATCCACGGTCAACGTGAAAAAAATTTCAAAAAAATTTAAAAAAATTTAAAAATCAAAAGGTTAGCAAAATGATGATGGATTTTTCTCCACGTGCTTTGGGTTTGATTCCCACCGTGATTGAACAAAGTGGAAGAGGCGAGCGCGCTTATGATATTTATTCGCGGCTTTTGCGCGAGCGTGTGATTTTTATGGTGGGTCCTGTGGATGACAATTCTGCCAATTTGGTGGTGGCGCAGTTGTTGTTTTTGGAAGCGGAAAATCCGGATAAAGATATTGCGCTTTATATCAATTCTCCGGGCGGCTCAGTCACGGCGGGTTTGTCCATTTACGACACCATGCAATTTATCAAACCCGATGTTTCCACACTTTGCATTGGGCAAGCGGCATCCATGGGCGCATTTTTGTTGAATGCGGGCGCCAAAGGCAAGCGTTTTGCCTTGCCCAATGCGCGGATTATGATTCATCAGCCTTTGGGTGGTTTTCAAGGGCAAGCATCCGATATTGCCATTCACGCCAAAGAAATTTTGTCTATTCGCGAACGTTTGAATCAATTGATGGCCAAACATTCTGGTCAGCCTTTGGAACAAATTGAAAAAGATACCGACCGTGATAATTTCTTAACCGCAGAAGAAGCCGCGCAATATGGCTTAATTGATCAAGTTTTGGCAACACGCGGAGATGTCCTTTAATGGAAAAACTCTTACATTGCAATTTTTGCGGTAAAAGTCAGCGCGAGGTTAAAAAGCTGGTTTCGGGCACATCGGGGCAATCGGGCATTGTTTACATTTGTAATGAATGCGTAGATTTGTGTCAAACTTTGGTTAAACAAGCCTTGGAAGACGATGTTTCCAAGGATTTGGAAAAAGGCGATTTGCCCACACCACATGAAATTGCAGATATTTTGGATCAATATGTGATTGGGCAAGACAAAGCCAAACGCATTTTGGCGGTGGCGGTTTATAACCATTACAAACGTTTGCGTTATGAAGGCATTCCCAATCAAGATGTGGAATTATCCAAAAGCAACATTTTGTTAATTGGTCCTACTGGTTCTGGAAAAACGCTCTTGGCGCAAACCTTAGCCAAATTGTTGGATGTTCCTTTTGTGATTGCCGATGCCACCACTTTAACCGAAGCCGGTTATGTGGGCGATGATGTTGAAAACGTGGTGCAAAAATTGTTGCAAAAAGCCGATGGCGATGTCAAAAAAGCCGAACGTGGCATTATTTACATTGATGAAATTGATAAAATTTCACGCAAAACGGAAAATCCTTCTATCACACGCGATGTTTCTGGTGAAGGCGTGCAGCAAGCCTTGTTGAAATTGATTGAAGGCACGCAAGCCAACATTATGCCGCAAGGCAGGCGCAAAATTCCCAATCAAGAAACCACCACCATCAACACCACCAACATTTTGTTTATTTGTGGCGGCGCATTTGAAGGTCTGGATAAAGTGATTTTGCGCCGCAGTGCCAAAGGTGGAATTGGCTTTGGCGCACAAGTGCATCGCCATTCGGATAACCAATCGGCAAGCAAATTGTTTGAAGAAGTGGAACCTGAGGATTTAATTAAATTTGGGTTGATTCCGGAATTAATCGGGCGTTTGCCGGTGGTGGCAACCTTGACAGAATTAAACGAAGAAGCTTTTGTTCGCATTTTAACCGAGCCCAAAAATGCTTTGGTTAAGCAATACCAAGCGCTTTTTGCAATGGAAGATGTGGAGTTGGAATTCACACCAGAATCTTTAAAAGCCATTGCGCATAAAGCTATGGAACGCAAAACAGGCGCACGCGGTTTGCGCTCTATTATGGAAAATACTTTATTGGAAACGATGTTTCATTTGCCGGATTTGCCCCAAGTGGTGCATGTGAAAATCAATGAAAAATGCATCACGGATAATGCCGAGCCTTTGATGTTGGAATCGGAAAATTCTGATTCAAAATCATAAAATGCCCAACAATGCAATTTGGCAAAAAAAATCCACGGTCAACGCCAAATTTTTTTAAAAAAAGAGATGAAAAATGGAACAATTGGAATTGGATAAAATAACAGAATTGCCGGTTTTGCCGCTTCGCGATGCGGTGGTTTTTCCCAACATGGTTTTGCCGCTTTTTGTAGGCAGACCCGCTTCTATGCGTGCGGTTGATGCGGCTTATTATGCGATGCCATCCAATCGCTTGATATTGTTGGCAACGCAAAAAGATTTGAAATCCAAAAATCCTTCCGTCAATGACTTGCATACCCAGGCGTGCGTGGCGCAGTTGTTGCAAGTGTTGCATTTGCCAGATGGTTCGCAAAAAGTATTGGTGGAAGGCAAAGCCCGTGCGCAAGTTGCACAATTTTATGAAGCCAAAAATTATTTAACCGCGCAATTTTCTTTGCAAAAAGAAATCACCGAAGATGATGGCGATTTGTTGGCGTTGCGCCGCGTGTTGTTAGGACAATGCGAACAATTTGCCAAGTTGCATCGCAAATTGCCCGATGAAGCCATTGCCTCTTTGCGCGATACAGTAGATAACAGTCGATTTGCCGATAGTTTGGCAGCGCACTTGCCTTTGAGCATTGAACACAAACAAGAATTGTTGGCAATGCCTTCGGTTAAAGAGCGCATGGAGCGTTTGTTGAGTTTAATTGAAAGTGAAATTGATATTTTGAATGCCGAAAAACGCGTTCGGATGCGCACCAAACAGCAAGTAGAAAAAAATCAGCGTGATTTTTATTTGAATGAACAAATCAAAGCCATTCAAAAAGAATTGGGTGAAAACGATGAAAATTTGGATTGGGATGAACTGTCCAAAAAAATTGATGCGGCAGGAATGAGCAAAGAGGCCAAAGAAAAAGCGCATGCGGAATTGAAAAAACTCAAAATGATGCCTCCTTCTTCATCCGAGGCGCACGTGGTGAGAAGTTTTATTGATGCTTTGTTGCATTTGCCTTGGAAAGAAAAAACGCGCACCAGCAAAAATTTACACAAAGCACAAGAAGTGTTGGATTTAGACCATTATGGTTTGATTAAAGTGAAAGACCGCATTGTGGAATATTTAGCCGTGCAACAACGCGTGGATAAAGTGAAAGCTCCCATTTTGTGTTTGGTGGGGCCGCCGGGTGTGGGCAAAACTTCATTGGGACAATCTATTGCGCGCGCCACCAATCGCAAATTCGTGCGCATGGCTTTGGGAGGCATTCACGATGAAGCGGAAATTCGCGGGCATCGCCGCACGTATATTGGTTCTATGCCGGGAAAAATTTTGCAAAATTTAAGCAAAGTGGGGGTGCGCAACCCGTTGTTTTTGTTGGATGAAGTAGATAAACTCGGGCACGATTTTCGCGGCGATCCGGCATCGGCTTTGTTGGAAGTGTTGGACCCCGAACAAAATAACACTTTTCAAGATCATTACATTGAAGTGGATTTTGATTTGTCCGATGTGATGTTTGTGGCAACGGCCAATTCTTTGAATATTCCGCCGCCTTTGTTGGACAGAATGGAAGTGATTCGTTTGTCGGGTTATACCGAAGAAGAAAAAATCAACATTGCCGAGCGTTATTTGTTACCCAAACAATTGGCAAACAATGGTTTAAAACCAGAAGAATTAAAAATTGAAAAAGGCGTGTTGCAAGACATTGTGCGTTATTACACGCGTGAAGCGGGCGTGCGTTCCTTGGAGCGTGAAATTTCCAAAATTTGCAGAAAAGCTGTGAAACAATTGATTTTGCAAACGCAAGGCAAGAGCACCACCAAAAATGCCAAAAATAGTAAAAACAATCAAAACAACAAAAAAACCAAAGCCATTGGTGTGCATTCCAACAATCTTTCTGATTTTTTGGGTGTGCGGCGTTTTACTTTTGGTGTGGCAGAAAAAGAAAACCAAGTGGGGCAGGTTACAGGCTTGGCTTGGACGGAAGTGGGCGGCGAAATTTTAACCATTGAATGCGCCACAATGCCGGGCAAAGGCAACATTATTCGCACCGGTTCTTTGGGCGATGTGATGAAGGAATCGGTTGAAGCCGCGCGCACGGTGGTGCGCTCGCGTGCCAAAAAATTAGGTATTGTGCTTAAAAATTTTGAAAAATTGGATATTCACATTCACGTGCCCGAAGGTGCCACGCCAAAAGATGGTCCTTCTGCGGGCATTGCAATGACAACGGCTTTGGTTTCGGCTTTAACCAATATTCCGGTGCGTTGCGATGTTTGTATGACGGGTGAAATTACCTTGCGCGGAGAAGTTTTGGCAATCGGTGGTTTGAAAGAAAAATTGCTTGCCGCTGTGCGTGGCAATTTGAAAACCGCTTTGATTCCCGAAGAAAATGTCAAAGATTTAACCGAAATTGCCAGCGATATCAAAGACAAAATTGAAATTGTGCCGGTGAAATGGATTGACGATGTTCTCAAACACGCTTTGGAACGCATGCCACTTGGCAATAGCGAAGAAGAAGAAAATCCCAAAATGATCAAGAAAGTTCAAAGCACGCAAGGCAATGTTTTCAAACGCATTCGCAATTAAAAAATCCACGGTCAACGCCCAAAAATTTTCAAAAAAAATTTGACGTTGACCGTGGAAAAATTCACAATCAATTTGAATTGTTGTTTTTTTGTAACCAAAACCAAAAGTGGCACGATTTATGCTGAGAGAGAGAGAGAGAGAGAGAGAGAGAGAATCTTCTCTGGTCACCAGTTTTTATAACGAAGAAGAATTAAAAAAAATAGGATTTGCCCGCGTAGGCAAAAACGTTCAAGTTTCGCGTTTGGCGCGCATTTACGGCGCATGCAACATCCATTTGGGCAATTTTGTGCGCATTGATGATTTTTCTGTATTAAGCGGCAAAATCATTGTGGGTAATTTTGTGCATATTGCGCCAGCCGTGATGTTGCGCGGTGGTTTAGAAGGAATTGAATTAAAAGATTTTGCAGGCATTGCATCGCGCAGTGCCATTTATGCCGGCACAGACGATTATTTGGGCTATGCGCTGACCAATCCTTGTGTGGATGATGCTTTTCGCCAAATGACTTACCAAAAAGTGATTTTGCACAAACACGTGATTATCGGCACCGGTTCCACCATTTTGCCCGGCGTTGAAATTGGCGAAGGTTCATCGGTGGGCGCGATGTCTTTGGTGAATCAAAGTTTGGCGGCTTGGGGCGTTTATGCGGGTAATCCGTGCCGCAAAATTAAAAATCGCCAAAAAATTTTATTAGAAAAAGAAAAAGCATTTTTGGCAACGTTGAAATAAAAAAAAAATCCACGGTCAACCGATTTTTTTTTTGAAAAAAATTTTCGGTTGACCGTGGATTTTTTTAAATTTTAAATTTTAAGAATTTTGATTCAAAACTTGCTTGGCTGCGGCTTCAAAAGGCGATGGTGGAATAACAATTTTGGCGCGATTTTCCGCAAATTGATGTTCCAAAACATCCGGTTGCAACGCCCAAAATTGTTGTGTGTCGGGATTGGCCAAAAAAAACCAATGGTGCAAATCATTCACATCGCAAAGTCTTGCCAAACAAGGTGTATCGCGGTCAACGTGAAATTCCAACCAAACGCCCGGAACGAAATCGGCTGGCAAAGGCACTTTGGTGTTGTTTTTGCCGGTGTAATACAAAGTATTCAAACGTTTGGTGCCAGAATGCACACGCCGCATGCGCAATTCCGCACGCAAGCGCAAATCGGGCAAATTGGTTTGTTTTTTGAAATTCAACAAACCGTCTCTGCCTTTTAAAGCGGAGTTTTGCAAATTCACGCAAACGGACAAAATCACTTTTTGTTGCACATCGTTCAAACCGCATTCGGTCATAATTTGGCGCATGGTTTGCAAAATATGCGGAATTTGTGCGCCAAGCGTTTGGCGATCTTCATCGTTTTGGATGGGCAAAAAACTTTGTTGCAAAAGGTTTAACAGGCGAAATTCTTCATGCCAGCGCGATTTGTCGTTGTCTTTTTCCAACCACATTTTTTGCATACGTTGCTGCCATGGTCCTTCAAAAAAGTCGCGCAAAACATCGGGCAAATTGGGCAGCAAATGTGTGGAAATGCTATCGGCAATGTTGCTTAAAACTTTTTCGCGTTTTTCCAATAAATTCAATAAGGGAAAATGCTCTTGCGCGGCAACAGCAAGATTTTCTTCACGCACAATCATTCTTGCCAATAAATTTTCTTGAATTTTGGAGATCACGCTTTCCAAAATTTTGGGCGAAAAGGGTTTTTGCAATTTGCGCAAAGGCGTTCTTAAACTTTCAAATAATTTATCAAAAACCGGATGATTATCGGGCGTATCGGGTGGTAATCCTAAAATGAGAGCGCCCAAAGTTTGGGCGCAAATATGAAAAGGATGTTTGGAATCGGTAAAAACAGAAGGGTCGTTTAAAGCAAAAAGTGAAAGTTGCGGATGCACCAGCAACAAAAAAGATTTAAACGGCTCGGGCAATTCTGGATTGCGCGTTAAGGCGGAAATGATCAAATCAATAGCATCCAGCGATGCCGCTTCAACCGAACCCGGCGTTAAACCTACTGCGCGAGAATCCAAACCATTGGGCAATTCCGGTTCAACATTGTCATTTTCGGATGCAAACAAATCGGGAAAAAGTTGATGCAAATTGTAAATATCCGAATTGGCTTGAATTTGGGTAAGCGAGGTGGTTTCATCGTCAAAATCCAAACCTTCATGCAAATACTGCAAGCGTTTGTAAATTCTTTCACGTACTATGCGCAAAGTGACTTCATCGGGCGAAGGCACATCATCGCGGCGCAAAAAATTCCACAAATCTGCCAAAGGATTATCCGTTCGCACAATGGTTTTGCTTGGCGCATCCATAATTTGAATGGGCGCAACAGGTTTGGCTTTGGGAATGGGATTTTTTTTCTGAACAATTTGCGCTTGATTTTGAACCCAATTGGGAGTGCTGTTTTGCGGCGGCAAAGTAATATCTTGAAAAACAGGCGGCGCTTGCGTTTTGGGTTGAAAAGTAGGGGCGCTTGGTTGTGATGAGATTGGGGCAAGAGGTTCTGGCATCATTTCCATCATCGGGGCAAGCGGCGCGGTTTGCACATTTTGTGGTGTTTCCGGTGTTTTTTGAGAAAAAGCGGGCGGATTTTCCACGGTCAACGCCGATTTTTTTTCAAAATGAATCTCTTTTCCGTGCGTTTTTTGTTCGGGAATGTGGTTGGAATGAGGTGCGTTTTGCTCGGTTTGTTGAACGCCATGCGCATCAGAAAAAGCGCTTGGATTGGTTGGCACTTTTTCTTTTAAAGGACTTTCATTTTCAATTTGAGATTGCGCCTTTTCTTTGGGTTTGAAAACAGGTTCCAATGCAGGGTTGGCTTTGTTAAAGGGATTGTTGTCATCGCGTTCATCATCAAAATTAAAAGCAGAAGAGGAAGAAGATGAATCATCCAAATCGGGCAAAATAAAGCCACCATCAATCAAAGACATGGTGGCGGCTTCATCCACTTTGTCGTCTTGCGCAATGGCATCCAATTTGTTTTTTAAAGCAAAAGATGTTCCCCACGGCGAATTGGTTTTTTTAACCGTGGTAGCAGCATTGGTTAAAACCACATTGGCAGAAGGAATGCCGGCATCTTGCAACAATTTGTCTACTTCGCGGTAAACGCTGGAAATGGTGTTGATGAATTTTTTTTCAATTTTGTCAATGATGAGCATTTTTTCATCCACCGATGAAGAACCCAATTCTCCCAACATCGCTTTTAACCCGCGCGACAAACCTTCGGTATCTACGGGATTAACCCGCGCGCTGACATCCATATTGTCAAATAAAGACATAAAACGGCGCCGCACTTCTACCAAATAACTTCCAGCTGTTTCTTGAATGCGGTTGCCCAGGTTATCCAAACGAATGCCCACTTCCAAATCATCTTCATTGACCAACAAAATGTTGGACGTGGTCATAAAGGATTCTTCTTTAACGGGCAAGCCTTGGGCTTCGTTACACACATTGTCAAAAAAAAGCGAAACACCATCGCGCATGGCATTGACCGCAAGTGGCAACATTCCAATATCTTGCACGATATTTTCCAAGCGTTTTAACCACAAGGTTTTACAAGAGCGCAACAAAGATTGTTTTTGAGAAGAAATAGCCATTGTTTTTCCTAAGGTAAATTACTGCGGGTATCATTGGTTTTGGGCATCACAATGCCCAAACGTTTTTTTAAAGAATCCGGTTTGTTGTGAAACAAAATGGAATAATACACGGCATTGTTTAATACTTTTTGCACATAATCGCGGGTTTCATTAAAAGGAATGGTTTCGGCATAAATGGCTCCTTCTAATGGAATGTTGGCGCGCCAACGTTTGGCTCTGCCGGGTCCGGCATTGTAAGCGGCAGATGCCAACAAAGGATGGTTGTCCAAATCATCCAAAACCATGCGCATATAACTGGTGCCCAACAACACATTGACATCGTGTTCATTGACGCGTTGCGGATGGTAATTTTTCAAACCGATTTTTTTGGCAACCCATTTTGCCGTTGAAGGCATCAACTGCATTAAACCCGATGCGCCAACATAAGATTTGGCAGAAGTAATAAAGCGGCTTTCTTGCCGCATGAGACCGTAAACCCACGCAATATCTAAATTTTGTTTGTTGGCTTCTATTTCAATGATATTTTTAAACGGCGCAATAAAACGCAAAGGAAAATGATGCTCTTTTTGCGTTTTCAAAGCCGTGTTGATGGTTCTGTCCCAAATTTGGTGTTTTTTTGCCAAAAAAGCAGCAGCCAGAAGTTTTGAGTCGTCAAAATTTTGAATTGCCCAAACCCATTCTTCAACGGCTTCGGGACGCACATCTTCTTTGAATAACAAAAGGGCGCGTTGAATATCGTCATTGAGCTCCATTTGCAAAATAGCATTGGGCAAAGGCGTGGGCGGTTGCGCGGGAATGGTAATTTCTTGCCCCATTTCTTCTTGTGCCAAATTGGCATAATAATGAAAGTGGCCGGCAATTTTGCGGTATTGCGTTTGCGCCATAACATTGTTTTGTTCGGCATCATAAGCGCGCCCCAACCAATAAATCCAAACCGATTGATTAGCCAAATCGTCTGGCATTTTTAAAATAATGTCTTTTAAAAGCGCCCAATTTTGCGCACGCAAAGCGCTTCTTGCATACCATTGTAAAGCTTCATTGTTTAAAGGCTGAGCAGCTTTTTGGAAATAAGTCAAAGCCTCTTTTTGATGCAATTTGGCACTTTGCAAAGCAATTTGCGCCCAAATCCAAGTTTGATCGCTTTGATCTAATTGTTTTTCCAGTTTTAAAAATTGCGGCAAGGCTTGTTTGAAATCTTTGGTTACATAACGTGCCAAGGCAAAAGAAGTCAGTATTTTGGTTTCAGTGTTTTCTGCCCAGTTGTTGGGCAATTTTGCCAAAAAACGCAAACTATCATTTAAAGCGCGTTGCACATCTTCCATCCAAAATGAACTGGCACTTTTGAAAAATTTTAAAGTTTTTTGTGCCGCGCCAATTTTGTTTTGTTCTATTTGCAAACGTGCCCGTTCAATAACGGCATTTTGCGAAATATTTTGGGTGTTGAAAATATCTTCCAAAAACAAAGAACACGAAAATTGTGGATTCAAATGTTTGAACCATTCTGCGTGAACTTGTGCACTATTTTTTAACAAATAAGGTTTGCCTGATTCAATTTTGGCTTTTTCAAAGGCACAAAAATTTTCATCCGTTGGCTTTTTGATTTTGGGAAATTCTTCCAAAATCAATGTCCACGCCTTTTGTCTTACTAATTCACTTAACCAAATGCGGCGAAATTTTTCTGCCACAACTGAATTTTCATAACGTTTTAAAAAAGCCAACACTTCTTGGCTTTGTGCATTTTTGGTTAAAGTGAATTGAAAAAACCAACTTTCCAAATAGCGTTCCAATTTGGGTTCTTGAACTTGTTTTCTCCATTTTTCAAATTTTTTAAAATCTTTTTTTTGAAACGCTGTGCGGGCATTCAAAAAGGCTTCATCCGCCATTAACAAAGGTGGAAAAAAGCATACAATCACAAAAAAACAATAAGGAAAAATTTTCATTAATGCACAAACGCCAAAATTTAAGAAATTCTTTAAGAAAAACAATGCGCCAAAAACGCATGGCTTTGTCACAAAGCCAACACGCTTGTTGGAGTAGCGCTATTGTAAAGCATTTACAAGAAAATTTATTGCCGCAATCCATTGGATTTTGCATGCCTATTTTCAATGAAGCGGACATTTTGCCTTTGATTTTCAACTATCAAAAACAAGGCATTGCAACCGCAATGGCAAAAGTAGTTGAAAAAAATGCGCCTTTGATTTTTATCCCTTGGAAAAAAAATGCGCCACTTGCCAAAGATATTTGCGGCATTTTGGCACCCATTGAAAATCAAACAATGATTCCGCAAATGTTGCTTGTTCCTTTGCTGGCGTTTGATGCGCAAGGTTTTCGTTTGGGTTATGGCGGCGGTTATTTTGATCGCACATTGGCCCAAAATTGTTTTTATTCCGTAGGCGTTGGTTTTGAGATGAATCGGGTTCAAAGCGTCTGGCCGCAAGAACATGACCAAGCTTTGCATGCCGTTGTAACCGAAAAAGGTTTTTTTGAATTTCCACGGTCAACTTAAAAAAAATTTCAAATTTTTCAAAATTTCAAAAAAAAATGGGCGTTGACCGTGGATTTTTTAATAGAAAAATCAACGTGTTATTTGTGCTGAAACGCATGCAATCCCAATGATGTATTTTGTTTAAAAAGAGTGTTGACTTTCTTTTTTGCCCTTATTAAAATGCGCCCTTTCTTTTGAGTTGTGGCAGTGTTTTGGGGGTATAGCTCAGCTGGGAGAGCGCTTGCATGGCATGCAAGAGGTCAGCGGTTCGATCCCGCTTACCTCCACCAAAAGAAAATCTAGGTCCCCATCGTCTAGAGGCCTAGGACATCGCCCTTTCACGGCGGTAACCGGGGTTCGAATCCCCGTGGGGACGCCAAATGCGGAGTGGTAGTTCAGTTGGTTAGAATACCGGCCTGTCACGCCGGGGGTCGCGGGTTCGAGTCCCGTCCACTCCGCCAAATACCACAATGAACATCCTTTTATTTGAACCTGAAATCCCACAAAATACCGGCAACATCATTCGTTTGTGTGCCAATACCGGTTGTGTTTTGCATTTGATTAAACCTTTGGGTTTTTCATTGGAAAACAAATTTTTAAAGCGCGCCGGTCTGGATTATCACGATGCCGCACACATTCAACAACATTCCAATTTTGAAGAATGTGTGGCTTTTTTAAAAAAACAAAATGCTTTTTTTCGTTTGTTTGCTTTGAGCACCAAAGCCCCAAAAAATTTTTTTGATGTGGCTTTTTCAAAAAATGATTCATTTATTTTTGGCCCGGAAACGCGTGGTTTGCCTGAAAACATTCGGCATTCCAATGCCATTTTTGACAATTTAAAATTGCCGATGCGTGAAAATCAACGCAGTTTGAATTTGTCCAATAGCGTTGCCATTTGTGCTTATGAAGTTTGGCGACAAAACCATTTTGCGCCTTTTTAAAAGTTTAAAAAAATCCACGGTCAACGTTTCATTTTTTTGAAAATTTTTTCAGGTTGACCGTGGATTTTTTTTAATTTTAATTTTTAAATTTTTTCAAAAAATGGCGCCACCAATGGCGCAGTTGAATGAACGGGAACAACAAAAATCGCCCGAGTTTTTCGGCTTTGGATTGCGGCAAAGGCGCCACAAACAACAAGTTTTGGCAATACAAATAAAGCGGATGATGCGGGTCTTTTTCAAACACTTCGTTGCAAGCATTGCGCCACAAATCAAAAACATTTTGGGCGCGCCAAGTTAAAATGGAATGCGGAATCCATTGCGCAATGCGTTTAAAATCATCATCAAAAAGAAAATTTTGTTGAAAATTATCC
>JBNMHE010000021.1:0-18052 GCA_050872585.1 Rhodocyclales bacterium
AATTTAAATAATTTAAGTAATTTAAATTTAATTTGTTTGATTTAAAAAAAACATTTTGTTGAACCAAAACAAAAAATAAAAACAAAAACAAAATAACAAAAAAGCGTATTTGAAGCCAATGATTCCAAAAAGGGATATTTAAAGAATAATGAAAATTGTTTTGAATTAAATGCAGCAAAAACAAACGGCATTCTGAAAACAAAGAAAATGCCAATAAAAAAACAAAAATCAAAAAATAAAAAGAACGAATGAATTTTTCCACGGTCAACTGAAAATTTTTTTCAAAAAAAACCCGCATAATGCGGGTTTTTTGTAAAAAAAGAATTTTAAGCAGATTTTTGAATGTTGGAGGCTTGTTTGCCTTTGGGGCCTTGCACAACTTCAAAAGAAACTTTTTCGCCTTCTTTTAATGTTTTAAATCCGTTCATATTGATTGCGGAAAAATGTGCAAATAAATCTTCACCGCCATCGTCCGGGGTAATAAAACCAAAACCTTTGGAATCATTGAACCACTTTACAGTGCCTGTTGCCATAATTGATAACTTCCTAAAAAAAACAAAAAACGGGATTTTTCCCACTGACTTTTTAAAGTCTTGCCCGTTTTAAAGCAGTTTTTTTTAAACGTCAAGTTTTTTTGTTTTTTTTGATTATAATGGCGGATTTTTGATGGGCGAATAAAGGAGAAAAACAATGGCACAAAAATTGGTGGTGGGCAACTGGAAAATGAACGGCAGTTTGCGCAGCAATGCCGCCCGTTTTCAAGTGTTGGCAAGCCAAGTGCAGTTGCCCAGTTGCGTGGTGGTTTTGGTGCCTTATGTTTATTTGGCACAAGCCAAAGCCAGTTTAACAGGGTCGGCTATTTTGTGGGGCGCACAAGATCTTTCCAATCAATCGGGTGGCGCTTTTACGGGCGATGTGAGTGCCGAGATGTTATCCGACTTTGCCTGCCATTATGTGTTGGTCGGGCATTCCGAGCGGCGGCAATTGCACCATGAAAACAACACAACCATTGTGGACAAATTCCAACTTGCTTTGAATCGTTCTATTACGCCTATTTTATGTTTGGGCGAAACCGCCTCTGAGCGTCAGGAAGGCAAATCGCAAGCAGTTGTTTTGTCGCAATTGAATGCCGTTTTGGAAAGTTTGGAGCAATTAGAACCTTCTTCATTTGTGGTTGCTTATGAACCTGTTTGGGCAATTGGTTCTGGCAATGCAGCTGGTTTAAAAGATATTGCGGCAATGCATGCGGTGATTCGCAATCGTTTAAAAGAATGGAATGCGCAATCGGATGAAACGCGCATTCTTTATGGCGGCAGCGTGAATCCAGAAAACGCAAAAGATATTTTAAATTTGCCCAATGTGGATGGCGTTTTGGTGGGTTCGGCTTCTTTGGATTCTGATGATTTTGTTGCCATTGCGCGCGCAAGTTAGAAGGTAGAAAGGTTTTTTATGGATTGGTTGTTTTCTGTATTGTTGACCATTCACACATTGGTGGCATTGGCAATTATTGGTTTGGTTTTGATGCAACACGGCAAAGGCGCGGATATGGGCGCAGCCTTTGGTTCTGGGGCATCGGGCAGTTTGTTTGGCGCATCGGGTTCGGCCAATTTTTTAAGCCGCACCACCGCCATTTTAACGGCCGTATTTTTTGCAAGCAGTTTAACTTTAACCTATTTGGCAAGTGAAAAACCTGCGGCACCGCAAAGTTTAATGGAATCGGCACCGGCTTTGTCTCAAGATAAAAATGCTGAAACGCCAAAAGAAGTGCCATCCACGCCGCAAGGCGAAAATGCCATCCCTGAATAAAAAAATCCACGGTCGACGTTTTATTTTTTTTAAAAAAATATCCGGTTGACCGTGGAAAAACGCTATGGCTTTGTTGCGCTCCTTTTTGTATTGGTTGTTGCTTGTTTTATGGACGCTTTTTTACGCGCCATGGGTTTTGTGGGTTGCGCGTTTTCATTCGGGTTTGGCAGGGCATTACGCCGCACGCCGTTGGCGCAAAGTGGTGGAATGGCTGGTTGTGCATATTTTGGGCATTCGTTATGAAGTAGAAGGTTTGGAAAATATGCCCGATGCGCCTTTTGTTTTGCTC
Organism: Rhodocyclales bacterium; assembly: GCA_050872585.1. Classification (GTDB taxonomy): domain Bacteria; phylum Pseudomonadota; class Gammaproteobacteria; order Burkholderiales; family Rhodocyclaceae; genus SFHR01. The sequence continues at coordinate 2,096 of JBNMHE010000021.1, forward strand.
TCCAAACACCAATCGGCGTGGGAAACCTTGTTTTTACAAGATTTGGTGCCGCAAAACCGATTTTGTGTTTTTGTTTTAAAAAAGGAATTGCTCAAAATTCCCCTGGTCGGGCGTGCGTTTGCTGCCTTAAAAATGATTGCGATTAATCGCCAAAATCCAAAAAAATCTTTAGAAGAAATGATTGATTTTGGGAAAAATCGCTTGGAAAATGGTTTTGTGGTGGTGATTTTTCCTGAAGGCACGCGCGTGGCTTTTGGTCAAAAAGGCAAATACAAAGCGGGCGGTGCGCAACTTGCCAAAATGGCCAATGTGCCGATTGTGCCGGTTGCGCATAACGCTGGAAAACTTTGGCCGCGCAATCAATTCACTAAAAAATCGGGTGTGGTGCAAGTTAAAATTGGTCAAGCCATTTTGTCTAAAGATTATTCCGCCCACGAGTTGAATCGCCAAGTTGCCGATTGGATTGAATCGGAAATGGAACATTTTCCAAGGTAAACAAAAAAATTTCAAAAAAATTTTGCGTTGACCGTGGAAAATAAAAATTTGTAACTTTTCTTGACGAATCAATTAAAAAATTTGTATGATTCTTGCCAATTCAATCTGCTTGTGGCGCTTAAAAAACTGTAAAACGGCAATGAAAAAAGTTTTGTTTTTGCAATTTTTTGCCGGTTGTTTGCTTAGTTTTTTGGCGTGGTTTTGGGTTGGAAAAGCAGGCGCAATTTCGGCGGCAATGGTGGCTTTATCGGTTGTTGTTCCCAATGCGTTTTTTGCTTTTTTTTTAAAATTAAACGCTTTGCCTTTTGTTTTTTGGCTGGGCGAAATAACCAAAATTTTTTCCACTGTGGGTTTGTTGGTTATTTTGGTCGTGCTTTATCCATCGGTGCATTGGCCAAGTTTTTTGGTTAGTCTTATTGTGGTTTTGCAAGTGGCAATTTTTGGCTTTATGGAAGAGAAAAAATGAGTGCAAGCGAGTCCGTTAACATTGCGCCAACATCGGGCGAATATATTGTTCACCACTTAACACATTTGAATACCACCGGTCATGCGCAAAAACTCATTGTGGATTGGGGTATTATCAATTTAGATACTTTTTTTTATTCCATTTTATTTGGTTTAATTACCGTTTTCTTTTTGTGGAAAGCGGCCAGCAAAGCAACAAGTGGCGTTCCGGGACGTTTTCAAGCCGCCGTTGAAATTTTGGTGGAGATGGTGGCAGAGCAATCCAAATCCATCATCCATTCTGAAGAATCGCGCAAGTTTGTTTCGCCTTTGGCCTTAACTGTTTTTGTGTGGATTTTCCTAATGAATGCAATGGATTTGTTGCCGGTAGATTTGTTGCCCAATATCAGTGCATTGTTTGGAATGCATTATCAACGCGTGGTGGCAACGGCAGATTTAAACGCGACTTTGGGAATGTCTCTTTCTGTTTTGATTGTTTGTTTTTATTACAACTTAAAAATCAAAGGCTTAAAAGGCTGGGTGCATGAATTATTCACCACGCCTTTTGGTAAAAATCCTATTTTATGGCCCATTAATTTTTTGATGCAGTTGATAGAATTTGTCTCCAAAACTGTTTCGCACGGAATGCGGTTGTTTGGCAACATGTATGCGGGCGAATTGGTTTTTATGTTAATTGCCTTGTTGGGCGGCACGGCCACCATTTTTGGGTTTGTAGGTCATGTGATAGCCGGTTCCATTTGGGCAATTTTTCACATTTTAATTATCACCTTGCAGGCATTTATCTTTATGATGCTCACCTTGATTTATGTCGGGCAAGCGCATGATAGTCATTGATTTTCTTTTTTTAAACTTTTAAAGGAGTCTTTATGGAAAGCGTTCTCGGTTTGGTGGCTTTGGCAGCCGGTGTGATGATTGGTTTGAGTGCCTTCGGTGCTTGTATTGGTATCGCTTTAATGGGTGGTAAATATTTGGAGTCGGCGGCGCGTCAGCCGGAATTGATGAATGCTTTGCAAACCAAAATGTTTGTGTTGGCAGGTTTGATTGACGCAGCATTCTTAATTAGCGTTGGGATTGCGATGATGTTTGCTTTTGCCAATCCTTTTACGGCTTAAAAAACTTAGGCTATTGAAAGGAGGCTCAGCGTGAATCTGAATGCAACCTTGTTTGCGCAGATTGTCGTATTTTTCATTTTGGCGTGGTTTACAATGCAATTTGTATGGCCGCCCATTGTGAAAGCATTAGACGAACGCGCCAAAAAAATTGCCGATGGTTTGGCAGCTGCGGAAAAAGGCCAGCAAGATTTGGTGCAAGCCAAAATTTCATCGGATGCTGTTTTAAAAGAAGGCAGGGAAAAAGCCGCGGAGATGATTGCCTTGGCGGAAAAACGTGCCAATCAGGTGATTGAACAAGCAAAAGATACTGCTCAAGAAGAAGCGGCGCGTATTGTGGCAAATGCCAAGGCAGAAGCCATTCAAGAGGCCGAACGCATCAAAGCTGAACTTCGCAAGCAGGTTTCTTTATTGGCTTTGTCGGGGGCGGAAAAAATTTTAAAACGCGAAATTGATGCCAAAGCGCACGCTCAATTACTGGCATCTCTTAAAGAGGAATTGTAAATGGCTGAAAGCATCACCATCGCACGCCCTTATGCGCAAGCAATTTATGATATAGCCAAGGAAAAAGGCAAAGAAAAGGAGTGGATCAAATATCTTGAAAAACTTTCTGCAATCGTTCAGAACGCAGATGTTTTGAGAGCAATAAAAAATCCGCTTGTTTCTAAAAAAGAGATGGTCGGTTTAATTTTTGATATTTTGAATGAAAAAATTGAAAAAAATTTTGCGTTGACCGTGGAAAATTTGCTTTTTTTAATGGCTGAGAATGCGCGTTTGGAATTTTTGCCCGAAGTTTTTGCATTGTTTCGGCAATATGTGGCACAAGCGGCAGGGGAAAAAGAAGCGGTGATTTATTCGGCTTTTCCTTTGGATGACAAGCAAGTTGCCGCACTTTTAAAAGAAGTTGCCCCGCATTTTGGCAATGTGCATTTAACAGGGCGCGTGGTGGTGGATGAAAGCTTAATCGGCGGTGTGCGTGTTTGTGTGGGCGACAAAGTGCTAGATATGTCTGTTCGCAGCCAATTAGACCAAATGGCTGTGGCATTGAGCAATTAGGAGATTTTCATGCAGTTGAATCCTTCTGAAATTTCGGAACTGATTAAAAATAAAATCCAAAATTTACAAAGTGCCAATGAAGTGCGCACGCAAGGCACGGTGATATCCGTTACGGATGGCATTTGTCGCGTGCATGGCTTGCAAGATGTGATGCAAGGTGAAATGGTGGAGTTTGCGGGCGGCACTTATGGAATGGCGTTGAACTTGGAGCGCGATTCAGTCGGTGTTGTGGTTTTGGGCGAATATCTGCAAATTTCAGAAGGCGACGTGGTGAAAACCACCGGGCGCATTTTGGAAGTGCCCGTTGGACCAGAATTATTGGGTCGTGTGGTGGATCCTTTGGGTAGACCTTTGGATGGCAAAGGACCTATCAATGCCAAACTCACCGATAAAATTGAAAAAGTTGCTCCCGGCGTGATTTGGCGCAAATCGGTCTCGCAACCTGTGGAAACAGGGCTAAAATGCGTGGATTCAATGGTGCCAATTGGGCGCGGCCAACGCGAACTCATCATTGGCGACCGCCAAACAGGCAAAACCGCCGTGGCCATTGATACCATCATCAACCAAAAAGGCAAAAACCTATTTTGTATTTATGTGGCGGTTGGGCAAAAAGCTTCCACCATCGCCAATGTGGTGCGCAAATTAGAAGAACACGGCGCAATGGAATACACCATTGTGGTGGCAGGTTCTGCATCGGAAACGGCGGCTTTGCAATATATTGCGCCTTATTCCGGCTCCACAATGGGTGAATATTTCCGCGATCGTGGAATGGATTGCTTAATCATCCACGATGACTTGACCAAACAAGCTTGGGCGTATCGTCAAATTTCATTGTTGTTGCGCCGCCCGCCCGGTCGCGAAGCTTATCCGGGCGATGTGTTTTATTTGCATTCGCGTTTGTTGGAACGTGCGGCACGTGTTAATGACCAATATGTTGAAAAATTCACCAATGGCGAAGTCAAAGGCAAAACGGGTTCTTTAACCGCCTTGCCGATTATTGAAACGCAAGCGGGCGACGTTTCTGCCTTTGTGCCAACCAATGTGATTTCCATTACAGACGGACAAATCTTTTTGGAAACAGATTTGTTTAATGCTGGCATTCGGCCAGCCATCAATGCGGGTATTTCGGTTTCTCGCGTGGGTGGTGCCGCGCAAACCAAGGTTATTAAAAAGTTGGGTGGTGGCGTGCGCTTGGCGTTGGCACAATACCGCGAACTTGCCGCTTTTGCGCAATTTGCCTCAGACTTGGACGATGCCACGCGCAAGCAGTTGGAGCGCGGCAAACTCGTTACCGAATTGATGAAACAACCGCAATATTCCCCGATGAGCGTCTCGGAAATGGCGGTTACGCTTTACGCGTCAGACAAAGGCTATTTTGATGATGTGGATGTCAAACGCGCTTTGGAATGCGAAAAAGCGATGATTGCCTACTTGAAAGCGAATTCATCTGCCGTTTTAAACAAAATCCAAGAAACGGCTGGCTGGGATGACGACATTGAAAAAGAACTGGCAAGTGGCATTGCTGCTTTCAAGGCGACTTGGGCGTAGCCAAAATTAGGGGGAGAATTTTATGCCAAGCGGCAAAGAGATTCGCAATAAGATTAGAAGCGTAGAAAATACGCAGAAAATCACCAAAGCCATGGAAATGGTAGCGGCCTCCAAAATGCGCAAGGCGCAAGATCGGATGCGTGCTGCTCGCCCGTATGGCGACAAAATTCGGACAATGGCGGCGCACTTGTCCAACGCTTTAACGGAATACAAACACCCTTTTTTGGAACACCGCGAGCAAAAGCATTTGGGCTTTATCTTGGTGACTTCGGATAAAGGCTTGTGCGGTGGGTTAAACGCCAATATGTTGCGCTTGGTGTTGGCAAAAGCAAAAAAATTGGAAAGCCAAGGTGTAACTTTTCAAACCACATGCATTGGCGCTAAGGGTTATGCTTTTATGCAACGTTTTGGCGCTAAGGTGGTTTCACACTTAATTGGTTTAGGAGACACGCCCAATTTAGAACGTTTGATTGGTCCATTAAAAGTGCAAATTGATGCGTATTTAAATGGCGAGATTGATGCCATTTATATCGGCTACAACCGCTTTATCAACACGATGAAGCAAGAACCTGTTTTTGAGCAACTCTTGCCTTTGTCGGATGATCATTTTCAAAAACAAGAAACACAAAAAACACCGGGCTGGGATTATATATATGAACCCGATGTGCAAACTGTGGTGGGTGAATTGTTGTTGCGCTATATTGAAACCTTGATGTATCAAGCTCTGGCAGAGAATATGGCCAGCGAACAATCGGCACGGATGGTGGCAATGAAGTCGGCATCGGATAATGCCAAAAACGTGATTGGTGAAATGACGTTGGCTTACAACAAAGCGCGTCAAGCCGCCATTACCACGGAATTAACAGAGATTGTGGCAGGTGCTGCAGCAGTTTAAAGATTTATTTTTTGGGGAAGAATTTATGAGTCAAGGTAAAATTGTTCAGTGTATCGGCGCGGTGGTGGATATTCAATTTCCGCCCGATTCTTTGCCAAAGGTTTATGAAGCTTTGCGCTTGGATCCTTCGGAAACGAACCCGATGGTGGAAGCCGAGCTCACATTTGAAGTGGAACAACAATTGGGTGATGGTATTGTGCGCACGATTGCAATGGGTTCGTCAGACGGCTTGCGCCGCGGTATGAAGGTCAACGCCACGGGCGCACCGATTACCGTGCCCGTTGGCACAGGCACGCTCGGGCGCATTATGGATGTTTTGGGTCGCCCAGTGGATGAAGCAGGTCCCGTTCCCACGGAAGAGCGCCGCGCTATTCACCAACCCGCTCCTAAATTTGATGAATTGTCCTCATCGGTAGATTTGTTGGAAACCGGCATTAAGGTGATTGACTTGATTTGTCCTTTTGCCAAAGGCGGCAAAGTTGGTTTGTTTGGCGGTGCTGGCGTGGGCAAAACCGTCAATATGATGGAATTGATTAACAACATTGCCAAACAACATTCTGGTCTTTCCGTTTTTGCGGGCGTGGGTGAGCGCACGCGCGAAGGCAACGACTTTTACCACGAAATGAAAGATTCCAACGTGTTGGACAAAGTCGCCATGGTTTTTGGGCAAATGAACGAACCGCCCGGCAACCGTTTGCGCGTGGCTTTGTCTGGTTTGACGATGGCGGAACGTTTTCGCGATGACGGCAAAGATATTTTGCTTTTTATTGACAACATTTACCGCTACACCTTGGCTGGCGTGGAGGTTTCCGCATTGCTTGGGCGTATGCCTTCTGCTGTGGGTTATCAACCCACTTTGGCAGAAGAAATGGGGCGCTTACAAGAACGCATTACTTCCACAAAAGTAGGCTCTATTACTTCCATTCAAGCGGTTTATGTGCCGGCGGATGACTTAACCGATCCATCGCCTGCCACTACTTTTTTACATTTGGATTCAACGGTTGTGTTGTCGCGCGATATTGCATCCTTGGGGATTTACCCGGCGGTGGATCCTTTGGATTCCACTTCTCGCCAATTGGATCCGCAAATTGTGGGCGAAGAACACTACAACGTGGCGCGTGCGGTGCAAAACACTTTGCAAAAATACAAAGAATTGCGCGATATTATTGCCATTTTGGGGATGGATGAACTCTCGCCTGATGACAAACTAACAGTTGCGCGTGCGCGCAAAATCCAGCGCTTTTTGTCGCAACCTTTCCATGTGGCTGAGGTTTTCACAGGCTCGCCCGGCAAATATGTGCCTTTGGCGGAAACCATCAAAGGTTTCAAAGGCATTGTGGAAGGCGCTTACGATGAATTGCCTGAGCAAGCTTTTTATATGGTTGGTTCCATTGAAGAGGCTGTGGAAAAGGCAAAAACGCTTTAAGGGGCTTTTATGGCAACTGTGCAATGTGATGTGGTTAGTAACGAATCGTCCATTTTTTCTGGTGAAGTGGAAATGGGCATTTTTCCGGGCGAGTCGGGCGAATTGGGGATTTTGCCGCGCCACACGCCGCTTTTAACACGCATCAAACCGGGTGTGGTGCGTTTGAAATTGCCAAAGCAAGATGATTTTTTTATGGTTTATGTTTCCGGCGGCATTTTGGAGGTGCAACCGGATATGATCACTGTTTTGGCAGATACCGCCATTCGCGCTAAGGATTTGGACGAAGCCAAAGCTTTGCAAGCCAAGCAAAAACAAGAAGAATCCAAAAACAACAGTCAAAGCAACATGGATTATGCCAAGGCGGAAGCGGAACTTTCACACATCATTTCGCATGTAGAGGGTTTTAAAAATCTGCGCAAGAAAAAATAAAAAAATCCACGGTCTACAAAAAAATTTTTAAAAAATAGAATGTTGACCGTGGAAAAACAATAAAAAAACAATCAAAAAATGAAGTTTTCTTATTCCTTTTTTAATTTTTTATCTTGTTTATTTTTAATTTGTTTTGCTGTTGTGCTTTCTTCGTGTTCCACTCATCAACCCAGAACTGGTGCGGCTTTTCAAGCTGATGCGCAAAAACATATTCATTTAGAAGAAGAAAAAAACAATTCGCTGCCGCCTTTGATTGAAAATTTGCCGCCCAAAATCAAAAAATATCCGCGTTTTAATGTTGCGGTTAAAAATGCAAATGTGCGTGAAGTTTTATTGGCTTTGGCTGAAAGTGCCCAAGTGAATATGGATATTACACCAGGTGTGCAAGGTAACATTTCCTTAAATGCCATTGAACAAACTTTGCCGCAAATTTTAGAGCGCTTGGCTTTGCAAGTGAATTTGCGCTACAAGGAAGGTGAAAATTATTTTTTAATTGAACCAGATTTGCCTTATTTAAAACATTATGCGGTTAATTATTTAAACATGCAGCGCAAAGTAGAAGGGCGCGTTGCCAGCAATACGCAAATTGTAACGAATACGCAAGTCACGCAAAATGGTGCGGTTTTGGATTCTTCTAATACGGACAACAGCAATATTTCACGCACACACATTGATAACCGATCGGAAAATGATTTTTGGGTTTCTTTGGAAAAAAATATCCGATTGCTTTTAAAAGATTCCGAACAGGCTGATTCCAATGTGATGATTCATTCTGAAAGTGGCACATTGAGCATTCGTGCCACGCAAAAACAACACCAACGCATTGCAGAGTTGATTGAAAAAATTGGCATTTCCGCTCAACGACAAGTTTTGATTGAAGCAACCATTGTGGAAGTGTTGTTGAACAATGCTTACAAACAAGGTGTGGATTGGTCGCATTTGGCTGGACGCAGTGCATTGAGTTTTATTGGCAATACGCTTAAAACAAGCAGCAATTTAACGTATTCTCGCGCGCAAGATACGCAACTTATTTTAAGTTTGTTGGAAACTTTTGGCACAACGCGTGTTTTGTCTAGTCCGCGATTGGCGGTGATGAACAACCAAACGGCGCTTTTAAAAGTGGTGGAAAATTATGTTTATTTCAACGTCAAGGCGGATACTGTTTCCACCGCCAATGTGGGCACCAGCACCACTTACACCACCACGCCGCAAACGGTTTCCGTTGGTTTGGTGATGGGCGTGACCCCGCAAATTAGCGACAACGATGTGGTGATGTTGAACGTGCGCCCAACCATTACACAAATTGGCAGAGAAGTTGCCGACCCGAACCCGGATTTGCGCGCCCAAGGCATTGAAAACTTGTTGCCGGTGATTCGCACGCGTGAAATTGAATCGGTTTTAAGGGTAAAAAGCGGCCACACCGCCATTTTGGGTGGGCTGATGGAAGACAAAATCATGCACAATCGTGCACAAGTGCCTTATCTTTCCAAACTGCCGATTTTGGGTGAAATTTTAACCAATCGGCAAGAAGAAAAACAAAAAAGCGAATTGATTATTTTCCTGCGTCCTGTGGTGATGAACGCCCAACCGAATAGCCCGATGTTGCCGGATGCAGATTTTTTCCAAACGGCAGAACACAATGTCCATTGAATTGCCGCAAGAAAACGCCGTATTTTTCAAAAAAAAATTGCGTCTACCGTGGATTTTTTTCATTTTGCCTGTGGTTTTGTTTGTTTTTTTAATTGTTGAAAGTTTGTTTTTGTTGTTTTTGGAGCATTCTGTTGTTGTTTCAATTCCTTCACCCAATATCGTTTTAAATGAAGTGGCTTTACCCCAAGCCTTGTGTCCGACCAAACAAGAAAATCCGCCACAATGTTTTAATAATGAGCACAACAATGAATCTTTATTGCGGCAAGAAAAAAATGTTCCCCTTGTGCGCATAGAAAAATTACCCCAAAAAGCGCACAACGCACAAGCATTGTCGGAAGATTTTTTTGAAAAAGGCAAAACGTGGGCATTGCAAAAAAATTGGACCAATGCCGCTTTGGCGTTTCAAAGTGCGTTTTTGTATTTTCCGCATGCCGATTATGCTTTCAATGCGGCATTGGCGTTGGAATATCTTCAAGAAAAACAAGCGGCAAAATTGTATTATGAAAAAGCGCACATTTTGGCAAAAGAGCAAAATGTGCAATTTTCAATTGCGCAATTGGAAAATCGTTTGAAAAATTGGAAAAATTAAATGGACGATTTGGCTCAATTTTTATTGTCGCGTGGTTTGTTAAGTGCTGACCAACTGTATGTTGCGCAAAATGAGCAAAAAATAAAAAATCAAAGTTTGGAAGCCGTTTTGTTTCAAATGGGTTTGATGAGTGAAGAAACTTTGCGCGCGGCAAAAGAACAAACCTTGGGCATTCCCAGTGTGGATTTGGAAAAAGCAAGCGTTCAATCTGAAGCTTTGGCTTTAATTAGTCAAGAACAAGCTTTGTCTTGGCAAGTGATGCCTTTGGCGCTGGAACAAAATGAAGAACATTGCACATTTAGTTTTGCCACCAGCAAAGTAGAAGATATTCAATTTTTGGATCGGTTATCGCGCGGCATTGAAAATGCGCTCAAAAAAACATGCCGCTTGAATGTTTTTTTTGCTTTGTCTGCCGATATTGAAAAAGCCATTGCCGCGCATTATGGACATTCTTTGTCCATTGACCAACTTTTAAAAGATTGGGAATTGTCCGAAGAAAATGAAGAAATGATTGTGCATTTGATGGATGCTTTTTTGATGGATGCCGTTCATCAAGGCGCATCGGATATTCATTTTGAACCGGAAGCGGGTTTTTTGCGCATTCGTTACCGTATAGATGGCTTATTGGAAACCATTAAAATTTTGCATTTGAGTCGTTGGGCAGCCTTGGCAGTGCGTTTGAAATTAATGGCCGGCATGAACATTGCGGAAAGCCGCGCCCCGCAAGATGGCCGAATGAGTCGCAATGTGCTGGGCAGAACCGTGGATTTTCGGGCATCGACTTTGCCCACATTGCATGGCGAAAATATCGTTTTGCGCATTTTAGACCGCAACAAAAGTATTTTGTCTTTATCCGATTTGCATTTGAATTCTGCACAACAAAATTTGTTAGAACGTTTATTGGCACGACCTTCCGGCATTTTGTTGGTGGTGGGACCAACCGGTTGCGGTAAAACCACAACGCTTTATGCTTTGTTGGAACACATCCACAACGAACACATTCACGTGATGACCTTAGAAGATCCAGTGGAATACCCGATGCCATTTTTTCGGCAAAGCAGTGTAGGTGAAGCCAGCAAATTGGATTTTGCCGCAGGCGTGCGCGCTATGCTTCGTCATGACCCGGATGTGATTTTAATTGGTGAAATTCGCGATGATGAAACCGCCAAAATGGCATTCCGTTGTGCGATGACTGGCCATCAAGTTTTTTCTACTTTGCATAGCCATTGTGCTTTGGCGGTTTTGCCACGCTTATTTGATTTGAAAATTCCAACGGATATTTTGGCAACCCATTTAAACGGCGTGATTGCCCAGCGTTTGTTAAGAAAATTGTGCCCTGATTGCAAAAAAGAAAAAAAATTAGATGAAGCGCTGATAAAAGAACTCAATGCTTGTTGCCAAACGCCAATTTTAAATGCCGATACTCTTGTTTTTCAAGCACAAGGTTGTTCAAAATGTCATAAAGGTTATTCTGGACGATTGGCAATTATGGAAATTTTAATGATGGATGATGATTTGGAAGATGGTATCAATCGCCATTTTTCGCGCCAACAATTGCAAAACATTGCCCAAAAAAAAGGATTTGTTTCTTTAATTGAAAATGCTTTAATGCGTGTTGCTTCGGGCGAAACTTCTTTATCGGAATTGGCGCGCGTTTTGGATTTAAGCCATTTGTCTGCGCCCATTTTAAAAATGTTAAAAAATTAAAAAAGGTTAAAAAGGCACCATGCGTTTTGATTATCGTGCTTTGAATGAAGAAGGTAAAATGTTGCGTGGCAAAATTGTTGCCCAAAACAAAACGGCGGCAAAAAAAATGCTAGAAGAAAAGCATTTGAAAATCATTGCCATTCAATTTGATTTTTTGGCGCATTTTTCCACGGTCAACGCGTTAAAAATTTCAGAAAAAGCGCATTTTTGTTTTTGTTTGCAACAACTATTAGAAGCCGGCGTTTCTTTGCATGATGCTTTGTTGGATTTGTCGCAAAGTGTAGATTTTTCGCCCGTTTTGCAAAACATTTTTGGCAATTTGTTAAGTTTTATTGAAAGCGGTGCCTCGCTTTCTGTGGCGCTCAAAACAATGCCCGAACATTTTTCTGAAGTGTTTGTTGCCAGCATTCAAGCGGGTGAAGCAAGCGGCACCTTGCCTTTTGTTTTAAAAAGTTTGTATAAATCTTTAATTTGGCAAGAGCATTTTCGTCAGCAACGCAATCGCTTGTTTGTTTATCCTTCTTTTGTTGCTTTAACGTTGGGTTTGGTATTTTGTTTTTTAATGCTTTTTTTGGTGCCACAATTAAAACATTTTGTTTATTCTATGCAATTTGAATTGCCTTGGTATAGTCAATTTTTATTTAATTTATCTGATTTTTTTAAAAATCATTTTTGGATAATTATTTTCTTCTTTTTTATTTTTATTTTTTTGTTTTATTTTATTCAAAAAACTTTTCCTATTTTTTATGCGCAATGTTTGTTAAAAACGCCCATTTTTGGAAAATTATTAAAAAAAATAGCTTTGGCGCGTTTTGTTCAAACGGCATCTTTGCTTTATTCTTCCGGCATTCCCATTTTGCAAACTTTGCATTTTGCCCAAAATGTTTTGGGCAACAAAGCATTGGAACAAGAATGCCAACAAGCGCGTTTGAAAATCAATCAAGGTGATTTGCTCTCAGCAGCATTTCGGCAAACGCAATTTTTCACGCCTTTTGTCATTAGAATGTTTGCGGTGGGCGAAAAAACCGGCGCATTGGATTCGGCTTTAAACCACGTGCACAATTTTTACACCAAAGAAGTTTCTGAATCTGTTGCGCGTTTACACGTTTTAATTGAACCGATTTTAACCTTGATTTTGGGCGCTTTGTTGGCGTGGGTGATGCTGGCTGTTTTGGAACCCATTTACCAAATTGTGGGGCAAATGGTATGAAATACGGCGTTGTTTTTTTGAATCAATTTCAATTGGAATTTTGGATTTTCCACGGTCAACCCAAAATTATTTTCAAAAAAAATATTCAAACTGAAAAAGATTTTGATTTGTTTTTTCAAAAAATTCCATCCCATTTGCCTTTGTTTGTTATTTTTTCTGCCAGTGATTTTTCTTTTGAACGCATTGTTTTAAAAGGTGTTTCAAAATTAAATCAAAAAGACCAAACTGCTTTGGCAAAAACACATTTAAAAAAAGTTTTTCCGCAAGCCATTCAAAAACATTTTGTTTTTTTAGAAGATTCTTTAATTTTATCTGCTATTTTATTCAATGATTTTTATCAAAATATATTTACCATTTTGAAAACAAAAAATGTAATTGGAACCAGTTGTGAAACTTTGTTTTTTTCTAAAATAACAAATAACAAAAATGGCTATTTTCTTTTTGTTCAAAAAAATGATTTTTTAGGTGAATGGATTGTTGAAAACAAAAATTTAATTTATGGTCGCAAAGTTAAAAATTTTATTGATAGCGATGATTTTTTAAATAGTGAAAAAGAAAAATTACGCCGATTTTTAAATTTGCCTAATTTAGAATTACAAGTTTTGGATGAAAATGCGCATTCTTTTATGGTTCAAAATTGCGGTTTTGATTTTACTTTTTCGCCTTATAAAACAAAATTTAATTTTATTTATCCATTTGTTGAAAAAATAATGATTTTAATTATTTTGATTTTAATTTTTTACGGTGTTTTTTTAATTAAAGAAATCAAACAAAAAAATGATAGAATTTTATTTTATTCTAATCAATTGGATGAAATGGTTTTGGTTTTAAATCAAGCGGAGTTTTTGTCTAATGAACAAAAAATAAATCCTTATTTTTTAAATCAATACAAAGAAAGAGATTTATTTTGGAAAGCCAAAGATTCTCAAAATTTTGAAATTTTTTTGCCGTTGACCGTGGAAAAAAATGATTTTTCACATTTTCAAATAAAAGAAAAAGAAGACGGATTTTTAATTTTAGGCAATGCAGGAGAATTGCCGTGAAAATGTTGCGTTTTTTGTGTTGGATTTTATTGTTTTTTATTGCTTTATTGACGGTGTTTTTGGGCAATAGAATTGTAGAAAATAAAAATCAAATGTTGCAACATTTGGAAAATAAAAATCAACAAGCAAAAAATCAAAAAATAATGTGGCAACAATCAAAATTATGTTCCAAAGAAAATTTAGAAAATTTTTTAAAAGATTTTTTATTTCAAAATCAAAATTTTCAAATGGCTTGGCATAAAAAAATAAAAGGCGATTTTTTAATTGACCAAACGGAATTAAAAATCAATGTTCCATTGAATGTGCATTGGGCAGATTTTTTAAATCAACTGGCGCAAAAAATTCCTGCACAAACGCAATTTGAGCAATGCGTTTTTGATGAAAATGCGCGCACTTTGCATTGTTTTGTTACATTTTATCGTCTTTCAAAATGCACTTAAAACAACGCGGTTATTTGCTAGGTTTGTTTTTTTTAATGCCTATTATTTTGGGTTTGGCCAGTTTGTTTTTTTATTCTTTGCAAACTCCCGATAATGCAAAAATGTTGGCAACACAAGATTTGTTGCAACTTAAAAATTTGTTGATAGATTATGCCGCTGCTGATTTGGAGCGTCCGGGCAGATTGCCTTGTGTTGCCGATGATGAAGGTGAGGCGCAACTTTTTTCGCGCAAAGTTTGCCCACAACATTTTGGACGTTTACCGTGGAAAACTTTGGATTGGGGCAAAACCAAAGCGCATAATGGGCAAAATGTTTTTTATGTTTTGGATGAAAATTTTTCCGGCGATTTTGCCGCGCAACAATATTTAAATCCTGCAACCCATGCTTCTTTGGAATACATTGACCAAAACGGCAAAACGCATACGCAACAAGTTGCCATTTTGTTTGTTCCGCGTTTTCAAATGGATTTCAAACAAAAGCCCAATGTGATTGATTTGCGCCAACAAGAATGGTTGGCTGCCGTTGGCATTTCGCGCGAAGAATTGTTTTTCAAAGTGCAAAAATCGGTTGCCAATTTGCTTTTGAATTGTTTAAAAGCGCATGCCTTGAAAAAAGAAGTGCCCTCTCCTTCACCATTTGCGGCAAGCAATTTTCAATCGCATCAAGCTGCGCGTTTTGGGCGCGTTCCAGAATATGCGCAAAATGAAGGGATGAATTTGGTTTGGGCGGATTTTGCACAAACCTTTGATTCTTTTCCAATAACAGATTTGGAAAATGCCGATTTTTGGGCTTTAAATGAATCGCTTTATGCTTTTCAAAATTATGCCAATCAAGCGTTTTTTCAATACCAAAAACTCAACGATTGGGCGCAAAAATTACAAAAAACGGCCAACACTTTAAACAACACCATTTTGCGTGTTTTAAATGCCAATAACCAACGTGTTTCGGCAAGTGCGCAAAAAAATGTGCGCAAACAATCGGAGAATTTGGCCAAAATTGTTGCCGATATTCAACAAAGTTTGTGGGAATCCGGTTTGCAAATGGATGTTTTGGATTTTTCCATTTGGCAAAGCGCACAAAAAACGTTTTTGGAGAATGCGCCTTTCAACCAAAATGTGCAAAGCGCTATTCTTTGGCAAAGTTTGTTGGATTTGAATCAAGCCACGCAAAATGTGGCACTTTGGAGTGCCAACTTGTTCAAACAAACGCAAGAATCCGCGGTTTTGGTGCGCAAAATGCCCAAAGCATCTGGCAATGCGGAAAATCTTAATGCGCTTTATTCCCAAAGCAAAATGTTGCGCGAACACATCAACAAAACGCAAAAAAGCATCGTGGATTACCAAAACAATCCCAGCAAAACGCGTTTGAAAAACATGCAAAACAATTTTGAAAAATTTTCTTTGTTATTTAATAAGCTAAAAGAAAATTTGCGCATGGCGCAATCGGTTTTAAAAGGTGGTCTTGCAAACTTGTGGCCTGTTCTTTGGCAAAGTGCTTCTTGCGATTTTTTAAATACTTGGTGGGCAAAAGACCAATGGCAATCTTTTGTTTTTTATCAAAAAAAGGCGCGTATTTTAACGCGTGAAACGGCGCATGATTGGGTGGTTATTGCTTCTGGCGCGCCGCTTGACAATCAAAATCCAAACATACAAGCGCCCGAACATTATTTTGAAAATTGCAATGCGGATTCTTCGCGTGCCAACTGGGCTGAAAATCCAAATGAAAATTTGTGCGTTTTGCCGCGCGCTTTGGATTTTAACGATGTTTTGGCGTGGTAAAATGCAAAAAATCCACGGTCAACCGTGGATTTTTTTGAAAATTGTTTGTGGATTAAACTTTCAACGCATTCAATTGTTGATTCAAGAAGTGATCCAAACCATTTTGCACAAGCGTGT
>JBNMHE010000022.1:0-17824 GCA_050872585.1 Rhodocyclales bacterium
ACATGCAACACATCAAAGTATTGGCATTTCATGCGCAACGGCAAAAAGCATCTTTGGCACAATTGCTTTATGAAGAAACACCTCAAAGCATTCAAGAGCGTGAAAAAGCGCAACAAATACAACAATTGACCAAAGAACCGGCATTAGGTTGGCGCGGCAGACCAGAAAAAAAACAGCGCCGTGATTTAGAAAAATGGTTGGAAAATTTTTAAAATTTTTAAAATTTTTAAACGTTGACCGTGGATTTTGAATCATGATTATTTTAAAAAACCTCACGCTTTATCGCCAAGAAAAATTGCTTTTTGAAAACGCCAATGTGCAGATTCAATCGGGTTGGAAAGTGGGTATTATTGGCAAAAATGGCGCGGGAAAAAGTAGTTTGTTTGCGCTTTTAAAAGGCGAATTATCTGAGGAAACCGGACAAATCATCAAGGCGCCCCATTTTAAAATGCGTTGTGTGGAGCAAGAAATCCACAACCCCAATGAAAACGCCTTGCAATTTGTTTTAAAAGGCGATGACGAACTTTTTCAATGCTTACAAGCGCAAAAAAACGCCAACAACGCCGATGAAATTGCCAATATCCATGAAAATTTAATGCAACTCAATGCTTATTCTGCCCAAGCACGTGCTTTGCAAATTTTAAGCGGTTTGGGTTTTGAATCCGATGTTGAAACAAAAACCATTGCGGAATTTTCGGGCGGCTGGCAAATGCGTTTGAATTTGGCGCGCGCTTTGTTTGCGCCATCGGATTTGTTGCTTTTGGATGAACCCACCAACCATTTGGATTTTGCCGCCATTGTTTGGTTAGAAAATTATTTGATTCAACACGCGGGCACCATTTTAATGGTGGCGCACGACAAAAATTTTTTAAACAAGGTGTGCAATCATATTTTGTCTTTTGAAAACAAACACTTGCATTTGCAAAACGGCAATTATGCAACTTATGAAAAAACATTGTTGACTCGTTTACAAACGCAAGCCTCTTCTGAAAAAAAGCAAGCCGCCAAACGCGCCCATTTGGAAGATTTTATTCGCCGATTCCGCGCCAAAGCCACCAAAGCCAAACAAGCGCAATCTCGCATCAAAATGCTTGAAAAATTAAAAAAGGTGGAGCGCATTCACCAAGAATTGCCCTTTTCTTTTGATTTTGACCCGCCATCGCCTTGCGCCCACACGCTTTTTCAATTGGAAAATCTTCATTTTGCTTATGCCCATCACGCGATTTTTGACAATATCAATTTAAACATTGAATACGGCGAGCGCATTGGTTTATTAGGCAAAAATGGCGCAGGAAAATCTACTTTCATGCAACTTTTAATGGGCAAACTCCATGCAACAAAAGGCACAATCCATCGCGCCAAAAACACCAAAATCGGCTATTTTGCCCAACACGTTTTGGAAAATTTGCATCCCGAAAAAAATGCTGTTGAACATTTTCCACAATTATCCATGCAAGAAGCGCGCAATTTTTTGGCGCGTTTTGCCATCAGTGGAGAATTGGTTTTGAACAAAATCCACACGTTGTCAGGCGGCGAAAAAGTGCGTTTGGCATTGGCTTTAATTGCTTTTGAAAAACCACATATTTTGCTTTTGGATGAACCCACCAATCATTTGGATATCACCATGCGCGAAGCGCTAACCTTGGCATTACAACGCTTTGAAGGCGCCATTGTTTTGGTTTCACACGATGCTTATTTGTTGGAAAATGTTTGCGATTCTTTTTATCTCATTGAGCGCAACATCACACCATTTGATGGCACTTTGGATGATTATGCGCAGTTTTTAAGCGACAATCACAAATCCAATAAACCCCAAAACAAAAACCATTATGCCGATATCAAAAAAGCGCGCGCCCAGTTTTTAGAAGAAAAACGCGCTTTCACCAAAACCTTAAATCACATTGATTTGCAATTAAAAAATCACCAAGCGCGTTTGAATTTTTTGAACAACGAATTTTTAAAACCCGATTTTTACCAAAATGAACACGCCCAAAATTGGCAAAAAGAAGCACATTTTTTGCAAAATGAAATAGAACATTTGGAAAATCAATGGCTCACCATCAGTGAAAATTTAGAAAATTTTGAAAAAGAAAAAAATCCACGGTCAACATCAAAAAATTTTTAAAATCAATTTTTAAAATTAAAAAAAATTTTCAGTTGACCGTGGAAAAAAAACGTGCAAAACAACAAAATGAACAATGGAATTGATTTAACGCATTTGACCACTTTCCGCCTGCCTTTTTGTGCCAAGGCTTTTTTTTCCATTAACCACATTCAAGATTGTGAAAAACTGCCATGGCTCTTGCCGCATTACCAAAAGTATTTTGTTTTGGGCGGCGGCGCCAACACCATTGCCACGCCTTTTTTTGATGGCATTGTTTTGAAAATCAATACAAAAGGCATTGCCATTGAACAAAACGACTCGCATTTTTTTATCCACATTCAAGCGGGCGAAAATTGGGCGGATTTGGTGCTTTTTTTGAATCAACAAGGCATTGTTGGTTTGGAAAATCTGGCCGGCATTCCGGGAGAATTGGGCGGAGCCATTGTGCAAAACATCGGCGCTTATGGCGTGGAATTAAAACATTTTGTCCAAAACGTTGTCGCCTTGAATTTAAAGACCTTTCAAACGCAAGTTTTCACGCAAGAAGAATGTGCGTTTTCTTATCGGCACAGCATTTTTAAAGAAAAATTGTATTTAATTACATCCGCCACTTTAAGAATTCCAAAACGATGGCAAGCCCAAACGCATTATGCGGATTTAAAAAATATCTTTAAAAATCAAACACTAACGCCTCAAAAAATACTGCAAGCGGTTTTGAATGCCAGACAAAACAAATTGCCTAATCCGCAAATTTTGCCCAATGCGGGCAGTTTTTTTAAAAACCCAATTATTCATCAAAAAGATTTTTTTAACTTGCAAAAAAAATTAACAAATTTACCTTTTTGGAAGCAAAATGATTTTTTTAAAATTTCTGCTGCTTATTTAATTGAACAAGCAGGATTAAAAGGAGTATTCAATCACAATCAAACTTTGGGCGTTTTTCCCCAACATGCTTTGATTTTGGTGCATTATTGGAACGCACAACACAGCGCCACACGCAAAGATTTAAATCTTTTTACCCAACATATTCAACAAACCATTTGGCAAAAATTCGGCATTGTGTTGGAACCTGAACCGGTTTTTATGCCTGATTAAAAATCATTAAATTAAATTAAATTAACATTTAAAAAAAATTGTGCGTTGACCGTGGATTTTTTTGAAAATTTTGCAAAAAAAAGCCCGCCAAACTGGCGGGACTTTTCGGCGGAAAAAAACTTCAAATTCTTTTAACACGGTTTTTGATTCAATTCGGCATCCGTGCCACCAAAACAACCTTTTGGCAAATATTTGCCCGGCAAATTGGTTTGGCAACGCCAATTATTGGCGCTGATGCGATTCAAACGCATTTTTTTGCCTTTGATGTGTTCATTCAACGATTCTTCTTTGCCCGAACCAATACTGCATTCCAAAATCACATATTTTGTGTTGCCCGCTCCGCAATTGTCTTCTGCCATATTAAACGAACACAAATTGCCTTTGGCTGGACCTTTTGAGTTTTGCGCATTGCCATCGCCCACCAAAATAAAACCCGCACCATTTTTTAAAGAAGGTTCAATGCGGTCTGCTTTAAAGCGATCAATGGCCATTTTGGCCGGCATCATTTCTTGATAAACCGTGGAAACTTGCGCACGAATCACATAATCTTGATAAGAAGGAATTGCAATAGCCAGCAAAATGCCAATGACGGCAATCACCACCATTACTTCAATCAAAGTGTAACCTGTTTGTTTCATTGAAAAATTCCTCCCTTGTTGCAACTTTTAAGCATAATATATGCCAAAACAAAAACTTGAAAGCGATTTTTTTATAACATTTTGATTTTACTTGTTTTTTTAATAAAAAAATATTTTAATCAAATGCATGGATTGCCAAAATTTGTTCAAAAAAAGCACAAGTTGTCAGTTAAAATTCTGATGCTTGATTTTGCGCTTTTCAAATTTAAACTTTTTAAAATTTTTTAACGTTGACCGTGGAAAAATCCACGGTCAACGTGCCATTTTTTTTAAAAATCTATTTTTTCAAAATGAATTATTTTTCAAGCGATGAAGCGCTCATTGAACAATTTTGCGACCAATTGTGGCTGGAAGAAGGTTTGTCGGATTTAACACTTTCTTCTTACCGCAGCGATTTAACACAGTTTTCTCTTTGGTTACAACAACACCAAGCACCTTCTTTAAAAGATGTGCGTGATGTGGATTTGTGCGCCTTTTTGGCGGATTTTTCACAAAACGCCAAAGCGTCTTCCCAAGCGCGTTATTTGGCAAGTTTTAGGCGGTTTTTTCATTTTTTAATGTTGAATCAAATGCGCGAAGATGACCCAACGGAAATCATACACAATCCAATTAGAATGCAGACATTGCCCAAAATTTTAAGCGAAAAAGAAGTAGAAAATTTGTTGCATGCGCCAGATACCAATACGCCGCAAGGTTTGCGCGACCGCGCAATGTTGGAAGTTTTATACGCAACCGGTTTGCGCGTTTCCGAGTTAATTCATCTAACTTTAAACCATGTCTCTTTAAACGATGGGGCTTTGCGCGTTTTGGGCAAAGGCAGCAAAGAACGTTTGGTGCCTTTGGGCGAAGTTTCATGCGACTTTTTAGAACAATACTTGCAAAAAGGACGCGTTTTTTTTGCGCGCGAAAATTCCAAACCTTTTGTGTTTTTAACGCGTTTGGGCACGCCAATGACGCGTCAAGGTTTTTGGAAACAAATTAAAATTTACGCCAAACAAGCCGGCATTGATTCCAAACGGTTATCCCCGCACGTTTTGCGCCACGCTTTTGCAACGCATTTGATCAATCACGGGGCGGATTTGCGCTCCGTGCAAATGTTATTAGGGCATTCGGATATTTCCACCACGCAAATTTACACGCACATTGCCAATGCGCGCTTGAAAGAATTGCATCAAAAACACCATCCGCGTGGCTAAAATAACGGAACTTATTGGATTAAAAAAACTCTTTTGAAATTGTTTGTTTTTCTGGGACGCTCTTATGCATTTACCAATTTATTTGGATTATTCCGCCACAACGCCCGTTGACCCGCGCGTGGCAGAAAAAATGATTCCGTTTTTAACGCAAAAGTTTGGCAATCCTGCTTCGCGCTCACATTCTTTTGGTTGGCAGGCTGAGGCCGCCGTTGAAGAAGCACGCCATGAAGTTGCCGCTTTAATCAATGCCGACCCACGCGAGATTATTTGGACATCGGGCGCAACCGAATCGGACAATTTGGCTTTAAAAGGTGCGGCGCATTTTTATAAAAATACCAAAGGCAACCATTTGATTACGGTTAAAACCGAACACAAAGCCGTTTTGGACACCATGCGTGAATTGGAGCGCGAAGGCTTTGAAGTGACTTATTTGGACGTGATGGAAAACGGCTTAATTGATTTAAACGTTTTAAAAGATGCGTTTAAAGAAAACACGGCGCTTGTTTCTGTGATGTTGGTCAATAACGAAATTGGCGTCATTCAACCCATTGTTGAAATTGCGCAAATGTGCCAAGAAAAAGGCATTTTGTTCCATGTGGATGCCGCGCAAGGTGCTGGCAAAGTGGACATTGATTTAAAAAACACGCCCATTGATTTGATGAGTTTTTCCGCGCACAAAGTTTATGGCCCCAAAGGCATTGGTGCGCTTTATGTGCGCAGAAAACCGCGCGTGCGCTTACAAGCCCAAATGCACGGCGGCGGGCACGAGCGCGGTATGCGTTCGGGCACGTTGCCCACGCACCAAATTGTGGGAATGGGCGAGGCTTTTCGTCTGGCGCGATTAGAAATGAAAACCGAAAATGTGCGGCTTCGCATTTTGCGCGACCGCTTATTAAACGGCATTTCCGATATGCCAGAAGTTTATATCAATGGCGATTTGGAACATCGCGCGGTGCATAATTTGAATGTGAGTTTTAATTATGTGGAAGGCGAATCCATGTTAATGGCATTAAAAGAAATTGCGGTTTCAAGCGGTTCGGCTTGCACTTCTGCTAGTTTGGAGCCTTCTTATGTGTTGCGCGCCTTGGGCAGAAATGACGAATTGGCGCATTCTTCCATCCGTTTTACATTAGGACGTTTTACAACCGAAGAAGAAATCAACTTCACGGTTGATTTGTTGCATCAAAAAATCGGCAAATTGCGTGATTTATCGCCCTTGTGGGAAATGTATCAAGAAGGTGTGGATTTATCCACCATTCAATGGGCGGCGCATTAACCTTTCAACCAATTTTAAAAAAGGAAACAAAATGGCTTACAGCGACAAAGTTTTAGACCATTATGAAAACCCGCGCAATGTGGGTTCAATGGACAAAAACGAACAAGATGTTGGCACTGGAATGGTGGGCGCTCCGGCGTGTGGCGATGTGATGAAATTGCAAATCAAAGTGGGCAAAAATGGCGTGATTGAAGATGCCAAATTCAAAACCTATGGTTGCGGTTCTGCCATTGCCTCTTCATCGTTGGTAACAGAATGGGTTAAAGGCAAAACGGTGGATGAAGCTTTAAACATCAAAAACACCGCCATTGCCGAAGAATTGGCGCTGCCGCCGGTTAAAATTCATTGTTCCATTTTGGCAGAAGATGCCATCAAAGCGGCGGTGGCGGATTACAAAAAGAAAAACGGAGGTTAACAATGGCAATTACCTTAACGCCAAAAGCGGCAGAACACGTGCAAAAATTTTTGGAAAAACGCGGCAAAGGTTTGGGGTTGCGTTTGGGCGTGAAAACAAGCGGTTGTTCGGGAATGGCGTATAAATTGGAATATGTGGATGAAAAACAAAATGACGATTCCGTTTTTGAATGTTTTGGCGTGCAAGTTTTTGTGGATGCCAAAAGCTTGCCGTATTTGGACGGCATGGAATTGGACTTTGCCAAAGAAGGTTTAAACGAAGGTTTTAAATTTAACAATCCCAACGTCAAAGGACAATGCGGCTGCGGGCAATCTTTTGCGGTTTAAACCGTTTAAGCGGTTTTAAAAAAAATCAAAAAATCCACGGTCAACGTGAAAAAATTTTCAAAATTTTTTTGGGTTGACCGTGGATTTTTATTGTTTTAATTCAAGCGCATAGGAAAAAGTTTTTTGCCTTGTCTTTATTTAAAACATGTAAATATTCTATGGTGGAATTTTGTTTTTGTATTCTTTGATTATCTGCTTTAAAACGTTGATAATTGCGTTTTAAGACGGAATAATTACCATATTTTTCAAAAATAGAACGCACTTCATTAAAATGAATCAATCCTTCATCGTTATAACTTAAAAATATCCATTCAAAATCCGCCTTATTGATTAAATCTTCTAATGCATTTGCCACTTGATTTTTTTTGCAAAAGGCGCTTGTTTCATAGGTTCTTAACCCCGTTTTTCCTTTTGGAATAAAATCATCGTAGAGTGCAATGGAATTGAGTAAATGATAATTGGCACCATATTCTCGTGAATTATAAGGCGGATCAAGATAGAGAATATCACCTGAAATTTTTGTGATTAAATCATTGGCATTTTCATTAAAAACTTCATGCTCATTTTTATTTAATTCAAATTCCGCTGCTTTTAATTCCATTTTTTTTTGGGCAGTTCTTTTCATTGCTTTTAAATACGCTGCATAAACACACGCCACATTTGCCACTTTGTCTGCCGATTCTAAAAGCGAAGCGAGCAAAAAATAATACAAATTTAGACTAATGCGTTTTTTTTCTTTTAAATGTTCAATCTCTTGGCGAATGGCATCAATTTTTAAGGCATTTTCATCGCTAAAATAAAGACGTTGGAATTCTTTATTTTTTGTGCCGCTTTGCGAATAATAAGAATAAATTTTCCCTTCAATGCCGTTTAAACGGTTGAGTTTTTCTAAAAAAACATCTGCATTTGGAATAGTTTTATGGTTGCCTATATAATTTTTATTTAAAACAAAACTATAAAACTCTTTATCATTGGCAATCACTTTTTTTACTTTACTTTTAAATAATCTGCCAACAGCACCCGTTCCAGCAAACAAATCACAAAAAGTGCATTCGTTTAAAGGTTTGGCAACATTCTGCGATATGCCATTTAAAATAAAATGACTTAGTTTAAATTTTGATCCGATATAATTCATATATTATCTCCATACAATTTTTTCATCATAAAATCCACTGTATTTTGGCTTGTTTCTTGAATAATTCTTTTTACGCTCATTTTGCGATACGCCACAGGATCATATTGATAACAACCCACGCAACCTAATTGCGTTGTATATTTTTCATCCCCTAAATAAAAAGCATAAGGATTACCAAGTAAATTTTTGGCATTCCAACGTTTATTTGTTTTTTTACATTCTTTGCAAATTTGTCGTTTAATATCATTGGCGGCTTTGCATAAAGGTTGAAAATCTTCTAATTTTTGTGTTTTTAAATTTGAGATACGTTGATTATTTTTTCGCCCGTCTTTGTGGTCAATTTCAATTTTTGTATTTTCACTTTTACCGCAAACACCCAACATAACGCATTTTTTATTTTTATAAAATTCTTTAATATCTTGGCGAATATTTTGTTTAAAATGTTTTTCTTTTTTATTAAAACCATCTAGTTTAATAGCATCAATAGAATTCCCCACACTTTTAGTGCGGTCAATTTGAATGATAAATTCTTTTGCCAAACTAGAACTTGCTCGGCACCAACTGCCGCCGTTGCCAAGTTTTAAGGTTTCATATTCGCCAAAAAATTCGCTGACATTCACCCAGCGGGAAACACCGTTTTTGTCAGGCTTGGCGAGATTTAAAAACAATTCTTTTTTTTTCATTTTGACAAGCAAACTCAAAAATCACGAGAAAACGAAAAAAATCAGTGTTTACCGTGGATTTTAAAATATTTTCCACGGTAAACTAAAAAAAAATTTTGAGCCCATGAAAAACATGAATGCGCTACACCAAAAAAACATCCTTCTTGGCATAACAGGCGGCATTGCGGCGTATAAATCCGCTTATTTGTGCCGACTTTTAACCGAATGCAATGCCAATGTGCAAGTGGTGATGAGTAACGCCGCCACAAAATTCATCACGCCTTTGACCTTTGAGACTTTGTCGCACCACAAGGTTTTGACCGATACTTTCACCGAACCTTTGGCGCATATTGATTTTGCCAAAACAGCCGATTTAATTTTAATTGCGCCCGCTTCTGCCAACACTTTGGCGCATTTGGCAAATGGTTTGGCCAATAATTTATTACAAAATATTGTGTTGGCGCGCCGATGCCCTTTGTTGCTGGCGCCCGCGATGAACACGGCAATGTGGGAAAATCCCGCCACCAAACGCAATGTGGCAATGTTGGAAAACGATGGCGTTCAAATTTTGCATCCCATTTGCGGCACCTTGGCTTGTGGTGATGTGGGAAGAGGCAAAATGATGGAACCTGCTGGAATTTTGGAAGCGGCGGAATCGCTTTTGTCGCCCAAAATTTTAAAGGACAAAAAAATGGTTATCACGGCAGGACCAACTTTTGAAAAAATTGATTCGGTGCGCGGTTTAACCAATTTGTCTTCGGGCAAAATGGGTTACGCTTTGGCGCGCGCTGCCAAAAATGCAGGCGCCAAGGTTACGTTGATTAGCGGCAAAGTGGCACTGCCCGCGCCTGAAAACGTGGATTTTATTGCCACTACCAGCGCCGAAGAAATGCACCGCGCGGCGTTGTCTTTTTTGGGCAAAATGGATGTGTTTATTTCTGTTGCCGCCGTGTCCGACTATCGCCCCAAAAACGCGGTTACCCACAAACTCAAAAAAAATAAAGAGCGCTTGAATACTTTGGAATTAACCGAAAACCCCGATATTTTGGCGGAAATTGCCGCGGCAAAAAATGCGCCATTTTGCGTGGGATTTGCCGCAGAAAGTGAAAATTTGCTTGCCAACGCGCGCGAAAAACGGCAGAAAAAAAACATTCCTTTGATTGTTGCCAACGATATTGCGCAAGGTTTTGGCGGAGAAAATAACCGTATTTTTTTAATTGATTCTGAAAACCAAAGCGAATTTTTTGGCAAAAAAACCGATTTGGCTTGGGAAATTATCCAAAACATTGCGCAAAAATTAAAAAAATAACACGTTGACCGTGGATTTTTTGATTCGCCATTGTTTTGAAAGGAAAAAATAAACCATGCTCAACCTTCATTTTGTGCGTGCGGCAGACAGAGAAAAAATTCAAAAAGCGCATCAAGTGCCGTTTTTGAAAAAAAATAAAATTTTAAAAGTGGTGCCTTTTGACCATGCCGCGGTTTATCATCAAGCGCAAAGCGGCGTTTGGGTGCAAGGAAAACACATTCGCCACACTTATGCCAGCAGCGACAGCGCTTTGCATATTCAACCCCCCCCCCCGAAAAATTAAAATTCATTGATGAAGAAGTGGTTTTTGTCGGTTCGTTTTACAGCGCTTGGGGACATGCTTTCACTGATCATTTAAAGCATTTTTGGTTTTATTTTAATGAACATTATGCGCATTTAAAACACCTTCAATTCATCTATGTGGTGATTGATGTTCTTGCTAAACCTTATCCGCATTTTTTTGAAATGCTCAAAATGATGGGCATTCCCATTGAACAAATGCAAGAAATTACATCGCCATGCCAATTCAAACGCGTTTATGTGCCCGATGAATGTTTTTTTTGCGACCTGCATTTAAACCGTGCGCGGCGCTATACCCCGGAATATCTTCAAATGGCGGCGCGCCTGCCCACAATGCCGGCGCCAAAAAATTGCCAAAAAGTTTATTTTTCGCGCACAAAATTTGTGTTGTGGAAAGATTTTAATGAAATAACCTTGGAAAATTACTTTAAAAAACAAGGTTTTACCATTATTCACCCGGAAAAACTCCATTTTCAAGAAGAGTTGGCCATTTTGCAACATTGCCAAATTTTTGCCGCAACCGATGGTTCCATTGCGCACAATTTGTTTTTTTGCCAAAACGTGCAAACGGCGCTGATTTTGCGCAAATGTCGGCAAATAACCTCGCACCAAATTGCCATCAATAGTTTAAAACCTGATGCGAACATTGTTTATATCGATGCTTCTTTTTCGCCTTTTGCCAATCGAAGTCGGGAGTGGCACAATGGTCCGTTTTTTATGTATGAAAGCAATTTTTTGCGCGCTTATTTTAACGAAGCGCCCAAAATGTTTCCGTTTTGGCAATTTTTAAAATTTTTAAAATGGATTTACCGCGCTTATTTTTCTTTTTCGTATTATGACCATCGTTTTTTGGGTTTTACACATTCTTTTCGCGCCAAATTAAAAATAGGAACAAAACTAAAACAAATTAAAAATTATTTTTTCAAATAAAATTTAAAAAAATTTTTGCGTTGACCGTGGATTTTTTTATTTTATTTTATTTTATTTTTTTAAACCCAAAATTTTGGCGAGAATTTTATTTTTTCTGACACAATTTTTATATTCATTAAATTGCGATTCATTCAAACATTTTTTGAAAATAAAACGCACAAACAAACGCAAACGTTGCATCCAAAAATGGCGAAAACGCACCCAAAATGAAAGTTTTGGCGCAATAAAATCCGTGCGATTGAGTTCTTTTTGATGAAAATAAACACAAAGCAAATTTAAAAAATCAAAACCATCTTTGGCATACAATTGATTCAAATAAAACAATTCCAAAGATTGATAATGTTTTGCATAGGCGCGCAAATAATTGTCAGAATTGATTTTTTTTTCTAATTTTTGAATAAATAATAAAACATTTTCTCCCCAAATAAATTTGGCAAAATTTTTAAAATCATCGGTGAAAACAATATTTTTAATTCCGTGTTCGCTTAAAGAAGGCAAAAAATTAAAACTCACATCCACAATATAAGATTCCAAACCCGCCATTTGATTAATCAACAATTGCGGAAAAACCACAATTTCGCGCGTGCGAATCAAACCATAAAATTTTGTTTTGCAACGCGCAAACATTGCCAAATGCGTTGCCGTGCCAATTGTTCCGGCAATTTCATCGGCATGAAAAACCAAATAAATTTGCAAAGAAAGTGGCAAAGTTTCAGGCGATACCATTTGAAAACCTTGTTTTGAAAAAAATTCTTCAAACAACGGTTCATTGATCAATTGCGCATTGCCGCGCGCTTTGGAATAAACCAAAAAAATTTTGGAATAAGTAGGTTGCTTGGCGCACAATTTTTGGGCATTCTTTGCCAAATGTGCGCACATTGCTTGAAATTCCGGCGCATAACCTGACCAAGAATGAATGGCTTCGCTCGGCAAAGTCAGATGCGCAAATTGCGCGGGTTCTTCAATCCACAAAAAACGCGAAGGCGGCAAATCAAGCAGCTGTATCAATTCCTCAAACCAATTGGGATGGTCAAGGATATTGCCCCCCCAGAAAATCCTCCTTGAAACCAGCCTTCGCATTTTAAAAATGCAATGCGGCGCTCATCATTTTGATTTCTTAAAAAATACCAAAAGCGCGCCATTGAATCCAAAAGAAAATGGCCAAATTGTCCCATCAAAATGCCGCCAAAAATCACGCTTTCATGGTGAAAATGCAATTTTCTTTTTTGAAAAGCATAAGCACCCACGCAATCACCAAAGCCAAATGCGCGTTTTTCAAATGCTTGATAGCGATTTAATCCTGCCAACCATTTTCCATTGGAATCGCACACGCCGCCTGCCCAAGAGGATTGTCCTTTTTTGATTTTCAAGCGCCTTTTGGGTGGCAACACAATGCCGTTTTGAACTTCAATGATGCTGGGCGATTCTTTTAAAAGAAAATTTTTTTGATTGGATTTTTGCCAGTTGGCATTGTGCGTAACAAAAAAATGTAGTGGCATTTTTTAAACTAGAAAGGAATGAAAAAAGCATATTTTCCACGGTAAACCCAAAATTTTTTTTAAAATTAAAAAAATAAAACGTTGACCGTGGATTTTTTTTATTTTTTGAGTTTATTTTTTTTCTTTAAAAAAAATCAAAATGTTTGAACATTTCAAAGAGCAAAATTTTTTCAGCCCAAAAACGTTGCGCGTGCACCATTTGAAAAATGCACGCATTTTGCCGCCGCGCGCAAGAATTTTCCCCAAAGAAAATCAAGCGCCGTGGGCAGGCGGCGTGTTTGATGAACATTTTCAATTTGTTGGTGGCGTTTCGCGTTTTGATTGGCATTTGAACAAACCGCCCGCCTGGGGCGATTGCGCTGGAACTTATCCAACTTTAAAAAAAGAATGGCAAACCTTGAAGTTGGATGCCATTTTTGGCGGCATTATTTTGGGACAATTCGGGCATTTTTTGGTGGAATCGCTTGCCCGATTTTGGTGGATTGCCCAAAATCCACAAGATTTTCGCCCCATTATTTTGCTAAAAGGCGAAGGCTGGTGGAAAAATCCACAAGCCGGTGGCGGCGGCGGTGCCAATTTAAAAAGCACCCAATTTGTTGAAGATTTTTTAAATCTTTTAAACATTGATTCTTCGCGTTTGATTTGGCTAGACAAACCCAGCATTGTGGAACATTTGAGCATAGCAGAAGAATCAGTGCATAGTTTTACTTCTTTTACCAAAGAACATTGCGCTTTATTGGATAAAATCGCCCAAAATGCCGCCAAAATGCATGAAAACGCGCCTAAAATTCCAAAAATTTATTTAACTTATTCCAAAGCCGCAGGCAATGCACAATGTTTGAATGAAAATTTATTTGAAGAATTTTTCCAATCCCAAGGTTACACCGTGATTGCGCCGGAAACCTTGCCTATTGCGCAACAAATTGCCTTGATGGCCAACGCACAAGAAGTGGCCACCACATTAGGCACAACGGCGCATTTGACGATGTTTTGCGCGCCCAAAACCCAATTGATTGCTTTGCTTCGCGTGCTGGAAGCCAACATTCCACAATTATTGATCCAACAAATGCGCACATTAAATTGGCATTGGGTGAATGTTTCTTATAATTTTTTGCCAACGCATCCCACTTTTGGCGTGCGCAATTTGCATTTTTCAGAAGATTTTAAACAATTGGCGCACCAACTTTGGGGCGAACAAGCATTGAACACCATTGGTCATTTGTCCCAACGCGAAAAAACCGAAAATTATTTGAACGCTTGGCTTGAATTGCATGCGCAACCGGGCAATTTTAAAAGCTATTTGAACCAAACTTCTGCTTTTGATTTTTTAAATCAAATGAGCCAAACCTTAAACGGCAAAACTTTAAACCATCAAGATTTTATCAAGCCACGCTTGCCTTTTTTCAAACGCATCAAGCGCGCATTGTTGATTCAAATGCGCGGTCAAATCAAAAAAATGTTGCGCGCCATTTTGCCGTTTTGCGTGGTGTTTTTTTTGTATGACCAAATCCGACAAAACAAAATGCTTGCGCGCATTTGCGGCATTGAATTTCAAAAAAATTAAAAAAATCCACGGTCAACGCTTAATTTTTTTAAAACTTTTTGAAATTTTTTTAAGGTTGACCGTGGATTTTTTCAAAACAATTGCGCCAAATTGGTGACGGGACCGGGCGGATGATTGTGAAAATAACGCGCAATGCCTTTGAACATGGCTTTGGCCAAGCGCGTTTGGTAGCCTTTGTTTTTCAAACGTTTTTCTTCCGTTGGATTGGAAATAAAGGCGGTTTCCACCAAAACGGATGGAATATCCGGCGCTTTTAAAACCGCAAAACCAGCTTGTTCCACGGCATTTTTGTGCAAAGTATTCACGTTTTTGATTTCATTGAGCAAATAATTGCCAACTTTCAAACTGTGATTTTTGGTAGCGGTTTGCGTTAAATCCAGCAAGGTTTGCGCCAAAAATTTGTCTTGCAAAATGTTTTTGTTGGCTCCGCCTACCAAATCGGCTTCATTTTCTTTGGTTGCCAAAACTTTGGCCATGGTGCTTGATGCCCCTTTTTCAGACAAAACAAAAATGGAAGAACCTTTGGCGTTGGGCGTATTCCAAGCGTCCGCGTGAATGGATACAAACAAATCCGCATTGATGCGCCGCGCTTTTTCAACGCGTTTGCCCAAACTAACAAAAAAATCCGCATCGCGCGTTAAAACGGCACGCATATTTTTTTGCTTGTCAATTTCTTTTTTCAAGGTGCGGGCAATTTGCAAGGTAATATTTTTTTCATAAGTGCCATTTCTGCCAATGGCACCAGGATCTTCACCGCCATGCCCGGGATCCAAAACCACGGTAATCACGCGTTCTTTTTGTGCTTTTTTGGATTTTTTTGAAATTTTTTTCGGGTTGACCGTGGATTTTTGTTCTTTGGGCTTTGGCAATTCAGGCAAAACAGAATCGTTTTCTTTTAAAAGCGCCAAAAGCGGATCTTTGGGTGTTTTGGGATACAAATCCAACACCAAACGATGCCGATATTGCTCAATCGGCGCCAAGGTGAAAACTTGTGGCGCAATTTTGGTTTTTAATTCCACCACCAAACGCACAATGTCTTGTGTGAATTGTCCCGCGCGAATCAAACGAATATAAGGATCATCGGCACTGATTTGCGCAGGAATATTTTTTAAAAGAGAATTGAATTGAACGCCTTGAATATCCACCACCAAACGCTCTGGATTTTCCAAGGTAAAATAAGTGAATTGCAACGGCGCATTGTGTTCCAATGTAACGCGCGTGTAATCTTCGGCTGGCCAAATGCGCACCGCCACAATGGCACTTTGGGCAAGATTTTGGGCGCTCAGTTTGGCAATGGGCGAAACTGAAAACAACAAACCCAATGTGGATTTTAAAAACAATCGGCGCGCGTTGACAGAATTTTGCTTAAACATTCTTTGCCTTTTGCGCTGTGCGCCAACAATTCCACATAACGTGCGTTTTCATCACAATCTGCCACAGACAAATTGCAGGATAAATCCGCCTGCGGAACGAATCCTTTTGCCTTTTGATGCCATTCCACCAAACACACGCTTTTTTCATTAAAATACTCAATTAAGCCGGCTTCTTCAAACTCAAATGGAGAATGAAAACGATAAAAATCAAAGTGATACAAGTATAATCTAGAAAAAGGATAAAGTTCAACAAAACTATACGTTGGGCTTTTCACATTGCCCGAATAACCCAAACTTTGAATCATCAATCGGCTTAAAGTGGTTTTGCCCGCGCCCAAATCGCCGTTTAAATAAAGCACCAAAGGCGCGCTTAAATGTTGGGCAATGTTCGTTGCCAAACGTTGGGTCGCGTTTAAATCGGAACACAAAAAAGAATGCAACATCGTGTTTTTATTGAAGAAAAATGGAAAAATTTGGCTATTCAAGCCGGGTTTTCAAAAGCGGAAATTGTCAATTTAACATTAAGCGAAAACGACAAAACAGAATTTTTAAACCATCTTCACCAACATTTGAATGTGCTGGATTATATGCAAAAGAATGTGCATTTGCGCTTGAATCCGCAACTTTTATTAGAAAACGCACAATCCGTTTTGATGGTAGCCATGCCTTATGCGGAAAATCCCTTCAAAGAATCGCCAATTTCCATCCACGCGCACGGCAGGGATTACCACAAAATTATCCGAAAACGTTTGCAAAAAGTGGTTGATCATTTTAAGGATTTTTTAAAGGCAGAATCGCTCAAAACCGCGTCAATCGCCCAAGTTGCTGCCATGGCAAAATTTCGCGTTTTTTGCGACAGCGCCCCAGTTTTGGAAAAAGTTTATGCCGCAAAAAGTGCCATCGGTTGGCGCGGCAAAAATTCTTTAATCATCAACCGCCAAGGTTCGTTTTTCTTTTTGGGCGGTGTTTTAACGAATTTGCCATTGGCCTCGTCACAAAACGCCGCACACCAAAACCACTGTGGCACGTGCCAAAAATGCGTGGATTTTTGCCCAACTTCCGCCATTTTAGAAAACGGAAAAATTGATGCAAAACGCTGCATTGCCTTTTGGTTAAACGAACACAAAGGCGCCATTCCTTTTGAATTATGCGAACAATTTGGCGTGCGCATTTATGGTTGCGATGCCTGCCAAATGGTTTGTCCGTGGAATCGTTTTGCCAAAATCACCGATGATGATATTGCCCGCGATTTTGCGCCGCGTGAATTTTTTAACCCGCCGAATTTAAAAACATTGTTTTTATGGAATGAAGACGATTTTCTCAAAAATTTAGAAGGCACAACCATCCGCCGCATTGGTTATGAATCGTGGCAGCGCAATGTTTCCATTGCCATTGCCAATGCGGTTCATTTAAAACAATTTCAAAAAGAAACAGCCCAAAATTTAATTTTAGAAAAATTAAATATTCAAACCAATCTCCCGGAATATTTAAAAAAACATTTTGAATGGGCATTAAAAAGAATTGAAAATGCCAAAGCATAATTTCTTTTTTTTGATTCAAAAAAATCCACGGTCAACGGCAAAAAATTTTTAAATTTCAAAAAAAAATTGACGTTGACCGTGGATTTTTTTATTTTTCAATGCAACAACAACGCTTTCAAGGCTTTTAAATTTTTAATTTGAATGTGTTTGTTTTGAACCATGATTAAATTTTCTTTTTCAAAGCGGGAAAAAACGCGCGAAACCGTTTCCAACTTTAAACCCAAAAAATCGCCAATTTCTTCTCTATTCATTTTGAGATAAAAATCCAAGCCGGAAAAGCCACGATGACGAAAACGCTCCGACAAATTCAACAAAAAAGCCGCCAAGCGTTCTTCGGCGCGCATTGTGCCCAATAACAACATTACTTGATGATTTTGCACAATCTCGCGGCTTAAAACTTGATTCAAATGGTGTTGCAAACTTTGCACTTGTTGGGAAACCGAATCAATATGCGCATAAGG
>JBNMHE010000023.1:0-17663 GCA_050872585.1 Rhodocyclales bacterium
TATGCTTGTGAAATTAAAACGCATATATTGGCAGACGAATTGTTTCATTCTTTTCCCAAATGGCGAGACAATTATTTGGCGTATTATCGTTTGTTGATAGCCGATTGTTTAAAAGAAGTGGATAGGGCATTGTATTTGGATGTGGATATGTTGGTTTTAAAAGATTTAAGAATTTTATGGCTCATTAATTTAGAAAATAAAATTGGCGCTGTGGTAAAAGATTTGGCGCATCATCAACAATCGGCAAGAGGTGCGCACAAAAAAAATCAAAAACCATTTGTTTTTGATGGTTTTTATTTTAATTCCGGGTTTTTGTTATTGAATTTAAAAGAATTGAGAAAACAAAATATCATTCAAAAATGTTTGGAATTTTTAAATCTTTATCAAACTTATTGCCCAGACCAAGATGCTTTAAATTATGCTTTTAAAAATAAAGATTATTTTAGTTTTCCCATAGAATTTAATTTTTTTACTTTGTTTTATTTGGAAGAAAAAAACAGGCCTATTCCAATTAATTTTGATTTGAATCAATTGCCGCAAGATCCAATCATTTTGCATTTTGGTGGTGCGCAATCACCGTGGGTTTCACCTTTTATTTTTCAAAATAAAAATAAAGAATATATTTCTTTAAAATGGTGGAAAATTGCCAACACGATGCCGGTTTTCAAAAAGCAATTAAATCAAGCAATGTGCGAAAAAGGAAAATCGCTTTTAATTTTAAAATTTGTTTTGGAAAATACCCATTGTTTTTGGGATTATTTTACATTTTTATTTAAAATAAAAAAGTTTCAAAAAAAATTAAATCATTTGAATGAAAATGATTTATTTAATGCCGTGAAAGAATACAATCATTTTGATTTGGAAAAAATAAAATTAACCGATGAAATGCGCGCCAAATTTGACAAAATTCACAATGCCGGATTGTTGTATCGCTGCAAATTGCCTTTTGCCATTTGGAAAACCAAAAAACAAGTTGCCCAATGGGTTGAAAATCAAAAAAATCCACGGTCAACCCAAAATTTTGTTGAAAAATTTTAAAAAAAATCGCGTTGACCGTGGATTTTTTTCAAAATGTTTTAAAATCTTTTCCTTTTTTGATTTTTTGAAACAATGAACCAAACATTGGAAACCACGCAAACTTTATTGCCGCTTTTAACCCAAGAATTTTTAGGGGAGAATTTTTTCATTCAAATGGCATTGTTGTTCTCGGCTTTGTCGCTTGCGTTTTTGGGTGCATTTTTTTTAAAAAATAAAAAATATTTTGTGCATTCTTTGTTTTTAAAAAATCTTTACCGACGCTCGATTTTTCCGGTTTTGGCGATTGTTTTTTTGGGTTTTTCCGAAGTTTTTTTACACAAAATAGGTCAAGCTTTTGCCTTTGTGGAATTGTTTTTGTCGCTTTCATCCGCATTGGTTTTGGTTCGTTTTTTGGTTTTGGTGGTGCGTTATACCTTTCCGAATAATCGCTTTTTATCTGCTTATGAAAAAATCATTGCGCTTGCCATTTGGTTTTGGATGGCGCTTTATATCACCGACATTGCGCCTTTGTTAATTGCGCGCCTTGATTCCATTGCCTTTGTTGTGGGACAAACGCGTTTTTCTTTGTGGCGTTTGTTCAACGGCATGGTGTTGGTGTTGTTGGTGTTGGTGCTTTGTTTTTGGCTTTCAGCCGTTGTGGAACAACGCTTGATGCACATCAAAACGTGGGATATGAGTTTGCGCATTATTGGCGTGCGCATTGTGAAAGCCTTCTTTTTGGTTTTGGGCGGTTTAATGAGTTTGTCCATTTTGGGCATCAATATGACCGCTTTGTCGGTTTTCACAGGCGCTTTGGGCGTGGGCTTGGGTTTTGGTTTTCAAAAAATTGCAAGCAATTATGTTTCTGGTTTTATTATTTTGTTTGAGCGCTCCATTCAACTGGGCAATTTTGTTTCCATCAGCGGTTTAACCGGTAAAGTCACGCAAATTACAACGCGTTTTACCGTTTTAAAAAATGCCGCGGGCGAAGAAATTATCGTGCCCAACGAAATGCTGGTGAGCAATATTGTGCAAAACAAAACATTAAGCGATTCTTTGCTTAAAACCACTTTGGATATTGGCATTTCTTATGGCAGTGATGTGGATTTGGCTTTGCGCATCATTCAAGAATGCGCGTTGAATGAAGAACGCGTTTTAACAGATCCAGCGCCCATTGTGCTTTTGAATAGTTTTGGCGATTTTTCTATCAATTTAACGTTGGGTTTTTGGATTAAAGACCCAGAAAATGGCACTGCTTTGCTTTCATCCAATATCAACCGCGCCATTTGGCAACGTTTTAAAGAAGAAGGCGTGGAAATGCCTTTTCCGCAACGCGAAGTGCGAATTTTAAAAAATTAAAGGATTGTAAAAATGAATGCCGCTTTGCTTTCAACTTTTGGCTTGTATTTGCTGATGATGCTTGTTGTTGGCGGTTGGGGTTACCGCGCCACAGCCAATTTTGATGATTATATTTTGGGCGGCCGACGTTTGGGCGCTTGGGTTACGGCTTTGTCTGCTGGCGCATCGGATATGAGCGCTTGGTTGTTAATGGGTTTGCCCGGCGCGGTTTTTTTAAGTGGCATTGCAGAGAGTTGGATTGCAATAGGTTTAATCATCGGCGCTTATTTGAATTGGCGCTTTGTTGCGGCGCGCCTGAGACTCTACACGGAGATGACCAACAACGCTTTGACTTTGCCCGATTTTTTTGCGCAACGTTTCAACGATGAAAAACACATTTTGCGCGTGGCAAGTGCTTTGGTGATTTTGGTATTTTTTACCATTTATTGCGCATCGGGCATTGTGGCGGGCGCGCGCTTGTTTAGCAATATGTTTGATATTACTTACACACAAGCCATTTATGTGAGCGCTTTGTGCACCATTACTTATGTTTTAATCGGCGGCTTTTTGGCGGTGAGTTGGACGGATGCCATTCAAGCTTCGTTGATGTTCTTTGCGTTGGTTTTTACCGTGTTGTCTGCTTTGTTTGCCGTTGGCAATGGCATTGGTGAAGGCGTGGCTTGGCAATCTTTTTTTAAAGACTCCCAACTGGATTTTTTAAGCGGCACTTCCATTATTGGCGTGATTTCATCTTTGGCGTGGGGTTTGGGCTATTTTGGGCAGCCGCATATTTTGGTGCGTTTTATGGCAGCCGATTCGGTTAAAACAATGCCAGCGGCGCGCCGCATTGGGATGATGTGGATGACGATTTGCTTAATTGCGGCAGTGGCTATTGGTATGGTGGGCGTGATTTATTTTGGCGTTTATCCCGAACAATCTGCAGTGGTTTCTCAAAATGCGGAAATGGTGTTTATTGAATTGGCAAACAAAATTTTTAATCCGTGGTGGGTGGGCGTGATGATGGCAGCCATTTTGGCGGCTGTGATGAGCACGTTGTCTTGTCAGTTGTTGGTTTGTTCCAGCGCTTTAACCGAAGATTTTTACCGCAATTTTTTGCGCAAAACCGCAACGCACAACGAACTTATTTGGGTGGGCAGAATAATGGTCGGCGTGGTGTCAGTGGTGGCTATTTTAATTAGTTTGGACCCTGAGTCGCGTGTTTTAACCATGGTCAGCTACGCTTGGGCAGGTTTTGGTGCGGCTTTTGGTTCGGTGATTCTGCTCTCGCTTTTTTGGGGAAAACTCACCAAAAACGGCGCTTTGGCGGGAATGATTACGGGCGCCATCACCGTTGTGGTGTGGAAGCATTTTGCCATTTGGGGTTTGTATGAAATTTTGCCCGGTTTTGTTTTGGCGATTTTTATGGCGGTTGTAGTTAGTCTTTTGGAAAAACCCAATGCAGATTTGATTAAGCGCCACTTTGCTTTTGAACAGCATTTTCGGCAAAAAATGAAAAATTAAAAAATCCACGGTCAACCTTCAAAAAATTTCAAAAAAATTAAGCGTTGACCGTGGATTTTTTTCAAAATCAATGTCTTTTTTGGCATTTGCGTGTAAGATAGCACTATTTTTTGACTGAATAAGCAAGGGAGTTGGGAATGTTTTTTGGCGGAGATAGTCACGAAATAGAACAATTACGCCACAAAAATTTGCGCTTAGAAAAAGAAATTGCAGAATTGGACAAACACCTGCATACCATGCGCAATGAAGCGGCAAAATTGCGTGAAACCACGAACAATAAAAAAGATTTAACCGAGTGCGCTGGCGTGATGCGGATGTCTTTTGAGCATTTGGCAGCTTTTCGCAGTGCGGTATCGGAATTGCCTACTCGCTTGAAAACCGGTTACGACATTGCCCAAGAATCTTTTGCCAGTTTGGATGAAGCCATTCAATCCTTAGAATCCGTTACAGGCAGTTTTCGCCAAATGTGGGAAGACCAAAACGCCACGGCAGTGCATATGGACACTTTAAGTCAGCATTCTGAACACATCAAAGGTTTTGTGCAGTTGATTAAAGAAATTGCCGACCAAACCAATTTGTTGGCGTTAAACGCCGCCATTGAAGCGGCGCGCGCAGGCGAACACGGGCGCGGTTTTGCGGTGGTAGCCGATGAAGTCAGAAAACTAGCCGAGCGCACCGGGCAAGCCACAGGTGAGATTTCCAATTTGGTTTTGGCGATTTCCAAAGGCACGGCGGAAACCCATGCGCAGGTGATGGACGCGGCAACGCGTGCGGAAACTTTTTTGCATGAAAGCGAAACGACTTCTAATTTAATTCGCAATATTGTCAAGCAAGACACGCAAATGATTTCATCCATTTTCCAAGCCATGCATTCGGGGATTTTTAACGTTTTGCGCTTGGATCATTTGATTTACAAATTGAGCGTTTACCGCAACTTTTTGGGCGTTAAAGGCGAGTTTGGTGAACATTTGCAAGATGTGCATCAATGCCCCTTTGGGCAATGGTATTACCAAGGCGATGGCGTTAAATTGTTTAATCAATTCTCCGCTTATCGCCAAATGGAATTGCCGCACCAACACGTGCATGATTACGGCAACAAGGCTTGCGAATACCACGCGGCAGGCAATGAAGCACAAGCCTTGGAAAGCTTGTTGAAAATGGAAGATGCTTCCAAACATTTGAATGAATTGTTGGATTCCTTATTGGCAGAAGACCGCAACCAAGGCAAAATAGAAAAAAAATAGTTTTTCATTTTTATTTTTCATTATTCCGATTGTTTCTCTCATCAAATCCCGCGCAATGTGCGGGATTTGAATTATTGAAGCCAAAAATTTCGGAGAATTTTTTCAAAAAAAATCCATGTTGACCGTGGATTTTTTTATTATTTACATTAAAAAATTAAAAAAATGAAAAAAATTAAAAAAAATGTTCAGGAGAAAGGACTTTTTTTGCCCACGAAGGCATGGCGGAAAATTCGCCCACAATTTCTTGGATTAAAAAATTCGCCAAAAGTGGCGCAAAAATAAGCCCGCGTGCGCCCAAAGCCGTTAAACAAAATGTGTTTTCGCGGTGCGGCATTTTGCCAACAATAGGCAATCGTTTGGGCGAAAATACGCGGACACTGGCGCGCGCTTGATTGGGCAATGGTTCCAAATGTGGAAAATGTTGTTTTAAATTGTTGAAAATTTGTTTTTCTTCTGTTGCCGAATAACAAGTGTTGCTTTCGTTTAAAACAAAACTGGCTCCAAATGTTGTTTTGCCATCCATTTGCGGAACAATATAACCATTTCTGCTGACAATGGCTGATTTTAACGGCATTTTTGCGTTTTCTACAAAATGCACTTGTCCGCGCGATAAAATCAAAGGCAAAAAATCAATCATCTTTTTGCCCATTGCCAAAATAACCACATCTGCTTGATGAACTTTTGGATTAAAACATTCCGGCACAATGTGAATGTGCGGATGTTGCATTAAATTTTGGCAGAGCAAAAAAGGTTGAACACAAATGCCATTGGGATAAAACAAAGCGCCATATTGGTTTTCAATGCCGTTTAAATAATGAGAATCGGATGGCAAAAAATACAAATGCCGTTGATCAAACACACCATTTTCCACAATTTTTTGCATGGTTTGCGCTTGTTTTTCGGAGGAAGACAAATGCAAAATGCCGCATTTTTGATGCAAATGTGGATATTTTTGTAAAAAATATTCCAAAAAATAATAACCTTGGCGTGAAAGTTGACTCAAATGATTGTCATCGATGCTTGGCAAAGGATGTGCCAAACCGCTCCAATTGCCAGATGCGCCATCTGCAATGCCAAAAGGCGCCAAAACTTGAACGTTAAAATTTTTCTTGACCAAAAAATGTGCGCAACAGGCTGCCGCCAAACCTGCACCAGCCACAATGGCGGTTCTGAATGCACGATTGGGCAAACGGCAAAAAGGATAAAAAACGCGTTTGGATTTGAAAAATCCAGTTAAACGATGGCGTTTGTTGCCAATTCCTGCTTCTTTTTTTAAGGAAAATTCTGCATTTTCTAAATTTTCACGCACTTTTTTGGCAACCGACCAGCTGGCAAGTGTGGTGCCGTAAGAAGACAATCGATGCAAATGCCACAATGTTTTTTCAGACCACATGGTTTCATTTTGCAATGCTTGAAAACCATCCAAATAAATGGCATCAATTTGAGCGGAAAATGCAGGCAAAGTATCTTTAACATCGCCCAAAATAATTGTTAAAGTGCATTTTTTGCTATTCTTATTTTTAAAATACACAAAATGATAACCTGCTGAAAAAGGCGGATATTGTTTGGCTAAATGTTTTAAGAAAGGCGCAAAATAAAGAGAATATTTAAAAGGGTGAAATTGTTGAAAATCATTTAAGGTTAAAGGATATTTTTCAAAAGCAATATAATTCAAATGTTGGCAGGCGTTTTTGTCTTTCATCCAATTTTTTAAAGTGACCAAAAAATTAACACCAAAACCCCAACCCAACTCCAAAATAGAAAATTGTTTTTTATTTTGCCAACGTTCTGGTAAAAAATTGCCTTTTAAAAAAACATTTTGGGCTTGATTTTCTGCACCCGCATTGGAATGGTAAATATCTTTAAATAAAACAGATTGCACCATATTGTTTTGATTTAAATGAATTTGTGCAGGAATGATTTTGGGCATTTTGATTTGAAGTTTAAAAAAATAGAAAAAATAAAAAAACAAACAAATCAACTTTGTTGTAAATAATTTTAATAATTTTAATTATTTTTTTGGGTTATTTTAAAAAAAATTTTGCGTTGACCGTGGATTTTTTTATTTTGAAGAGAAACGATTCTTTTTAAACTATTTTTTTAAAATAATATCCGCAATTTTTTGCGCAACGGGCTCGGAACCCCAATAAGTCAAATGGTTGTCGTCCCAAAAATTTTTGCCGTGTTTTCCGTATGCTTGGCAATGCCCGCTTTCATCGCAAAGCATTTCAAAAGGATAAACAAAATGCACAAAAGGCGGAAAAGTTTGATTTTGCGACCATTTTTTAAAATTCAAATAAGACTCAATGGAATACGGCGGAGCGCATTTTTTCTTGTTTTTTAATAGCTTACTTTGATTGGCGGCTTCACAAACCACATCAATGTTGCCTGGATCGCCAACAAAAATCATTTTTTTGGGTGGCGGATTAAAAAGCGCAATTTCATCCAAAACATAGTTTTTAAAATCTTCTTGGCTTTCAATTTTTTTGTTGCCGCGCAAATAATAAGCAACAATGGCAACATCGGGCACGGCGGTTTGTAAAATGTTTTGTTGCATATTTTGACAAAGCTGGGCGGGCATTTCCCAAGCCAATTTAACTTGATTTTTGCCAACCAAACATGGACCGGCAATGCGATCAATGGCGTAATGTTTGCCGATTTTGTCAATGAGTTGTTTTTCAAAATGCGCCGCGTGTGAATCGCCCATTAAAACAATGCGTTGGCTGGCATTTTGATTGCCAAAATGACGCCATTTTCCCCAAGATTGAATCCATTCTTGGCTGTAAAAATCATTTTTTTCTTTTTCTAAATAAAAATAAACCAAAGAACTGATAAAACTTAAAAGGACTAATAAAAAAATTAAAATTATGATTTTGAAACGTTTGTATTTTCCAAAACGCAAAGGATTTTCAACAAAACGCGTTGTTAAATAAGACAAAATAAATGCACAGAATAATAAAATCAAACGATCTAAACGCGGAATGCTACCGCCATAATAAATTTTTGAAAAACACAAAATTGGCCAATGCCACAAATAAAAAGCATAAGAATTTTTGCCAATAAAAACCATGATTTTATGGCTTAAAAAATGTTGATTAAAATAAGCGTTTTGACCAGCCAAAATAATGAATAAACTTCCTGAAATGGGAAACAATGCCCAATAATGTGGAAAAAATGTTTGAGGATGAATGAACAATAAAGAAAGAAAGATCAAAAACAAACCCAAAAAAGAAAAACAATGATGAATGATTTTGCGATGGAATTGCGGCGGGTCAAAGAGCGTAAAATTTAATAAATTATTGATTTTTAATAAGAATTTTTGAGAGATTTCCCCCCCCCCCAGCAAAAACCGTGCCAGAATTGCTCCTGCAAGCAATTCCCATATGCGTGTGAAGGGCAAATAAAAGCTGTGAATAGGTTTGCTTGCGTTATATTGAAAATGAATAAAAAATGAAAATAAAAACAATAAAATTAAAATGTTGAAACTTTTGAAATGTTTTTGATTTAAAAAATACAATAAAAAAGGAAAGAAAATATAAAATTGTTCTTCAATGCCTAAACTCCACAAATGTAATAAAGGTTTTAATTCGGATATTTTGTCAAAGTAACCGGATTCATTTAACAAAACAAAGTTGGAAATAAAAAGCGTTCCGCTTAAAATATGTTTGTTTAATAAAGCAAAATCATCATTGAAAAAAAGAAAATAACCGCAAATAAAAGAAAAGAATAAAATTAAAATAAGAGAAGGAAAAATGCGTTGAATGCGCCGTGAATAAAAATACAAAAAAGAAAAAGTATTTTGATTTAAATTGTTAAAAATAATGTTGGCAATTAAAAAACCAGAAATGACAAAAAAAATATCCACGCCCACAAAACCTGCGGGTAGGGCAAAAGGAAAATAATGAAAAAGCACAACCAACAAAACGGCAAGCGCTCTTAAACCATCAATGTCGGGGCGATAAAAATGGGGGTGCATTTTTCAATGAAAGAATTGAAAAAAATTAAAAAAATCCACGGTCAACGCCCAAAAAATTTAAAAAAATTAAACGTTGACCGTGGAAAAAATAAAAAATTACCCGCGCCGCATGGCATCAAAAAATTCGGCGTTGTTTTTGGTTTGGCGCAGTTTATCAAGCAAAAATTCCATCGCTTCCAAATCGTCCATTGGGTAACACAATTTGCGCAACACCCACATTTTTTGCAACACATCGGGTTTTAAAAGCAATTCTTCGCGCCGCGTGCCGGAGTGATTAACGTTAATGGCTGGGTAAAGCCGTTTTTCTGCCATTCGGCGATCCAAATGAATTTCAGAATTGCCCGTGCCTTTGAATTCTTCGTAAATCACATCGTCCATTCTGGAACCGGTATCAATTAAAGCGGTTGCCAAAATGGTCAGCGAGCCGCCTTCTTCAATGTTGCGTGCCGCGCCAAAAAAACGTTTGGGTTTTTGCAAGGCGTTGGCATCCACGCCGCCCGTTAAAACCTTGCCGCTTGCTGGTTGCACGGTGTTGTAAGCGCGCGCCAAACGCGTGATTGAATCCAGCAAAATCACCACGTCTTTTTTGTGTTCCACCAAACGCTTGGCTTTTTCAATCACCATTTCCGCCACAGCCACGTGGCGCGTGGCGGGTTCATCAAAGGTGGAAGCAACCACTTCGCCTTTAACATTGCGCGTCATTTCGGTTACTTCTTCTGGGCGCTCGTCAATCAACAAAACAATTAAAACCACTTCGGGATGATTAGCGGTAATCGCGTGCGCAATGTTTTGCAACATCACGGTTTTGCCCGATTTGGGCGGGGAAACAATCAAACCACGTTGGCCAGCACCAATGGGCGCAATCATATCAATCACGCGGCTGGTGATGTTTTCATCCGATTTGGTATCGCGCTCCAATTTCAAATGTCGCGTGGGATGCAAGGGCGTTAAGTTTTCAAACATAATTTTATGTTTGTTCACATCGGGGGCAAAACCATTGATGGAATCCAATTTCATCAACGCCACAAAACGCTCGCCCTCGCGCGGCATACGAATTTCGCCTTCCAAACTATCGCCTGTTCTTAAATTAAAACGGCGAATTTGCGAAGGGGAAACGTAAATATCATCCGTGTTAGGCAAATAAGATGTGTCGGGCGTGCGCAAAAATCCGTGCCCATCGTTCATCACTTCCAAGGTGCCACCGCCGTGGATGAGTTCGCCATTTTTGGCGATGGCTTTCAAAATGGCATAAACCAATTCTTGCTTGCGCATGCGGTTGGCGTTGTCAATAGCCAATTCGCCTGCCATTTCCAATAAGCGTGAGACGTGCAGATTTTTTAATTCAGATAAATGCATAATTACAAAGTGCTGTCAATAAAAGCAATCAATTGTGATTTGGAAAGCAAACCAACTTTGGTAGCTTCCAACTGCCCATTTTTAAACAACAAAAGAGTTGGAATGCCACGCACATTAAAGCGTTGCGGTGTTTTTTGATTTTCATCAATGTTGATTTTGACCACATTTAATTTGCCAACATAATCTTGCGCTACTTCTTCCAAAATGGGACCAAGCGCGCGGCAAGGACCGCACCACGGCGCCCAAAAATCAACCAAAACGGGAATTTCCGATTGAATGCAGTTGTCAAAATCTGCATCCGTTGCGTGTTGAATCAACTCGCTCATGCTTGTTGCCTTTCTGCTTTTCAAATAAAAAAAATGGATTGTGCTTTTTTTGTAATTTTTTTTAGCGCCAAGAATCTACCTGAAAAAAAACATTTTTTCCACGGTCAACGCAAAAAAATTTTCAAAAAAAATTCAAGTTGACCGTGGATTTTTTGCTTTTTTGTTGATTTTGTTAAACTAAACTATTTTTTTAAATGGATTTTTTTATGGAATACCGCACTTGTCATCACCCGCAAGCCTTG
The DNA here is from genome assembly GCA_050872585.1 of Rhodocyclales bacterium. Lineage (GTDB taxonomy): Bacteria > Pseudomonadota > Gammaproteobacteria > Burkholderiales > Rhodocyclaceae > SFHR01. Next base: position 11,021 of record JBNMHE010000023.1, read on the forward strand.
CCATTGTGGCATCACGGCAGAATGTTTTTGGTGCCGACCCAAAATTGGGAATGGATTTGCACTTTAAATCAAGAAAAATATCAAGTGCCTTTGTGCAGCGTGCAAGAAAAAAACGCTTTGTTGCAAAGTGCGCAAGAAAATCTTTTTCAACTTGTCCAACTTTCTTTTGAAAATAAAAAAAATTTAATTCAAAATTTTTTTAATGATTTAAAAAAATACCAAACGCATTTATCGGGTTTGTTGCCGCACAATTTACATGAAAAAGAATGGCAAAATACATTTGATTTTTTGGAAAATTGTTTAAAACAAGAAAACAATGAAAACAATGATCAAAATAAGCATGAACAAAAAATTATTTTATTGATGCCCAGTTTGGAAAATCCGTTGTTGGATTTTATTCAAAATTTTATTTTTCATTTTTTCAAAAATAATGCGGTTATTTTAAAACCTCATTTAAAATTTTCCGCTTTCTTTTTGGCTTTGGCTGAATTAACCAATCTGTTTCCACAAGATGCTTTGCAAGTTCTTTTGGGAGAGGATTTTTTGTTAAAAGAGTAACATAATGAAAAATTACAATTTAATTGTTTTTGATTGGGATGGCACGTTGATGGATTCAATGGCGGCAATTATTGGTGCCATTGAACAAACGGCAATGGATTTGAATTTGCGTTTTCCCACAAAAGAAGAATCGCGCCGCGTAATTGGTTTGGGTTTAAATGAAGCATTTGAAAATGTTTGGCCGGAATTAGAAAAAGAAAAATATGCCGATTTAATTCAATCTTATCGCCATCATTATTTAAATAACGATGGTCATTTGCAATTTTATTCGGGCATTTTGTCGCTTTTACAACATTTACAAACACAAAATAAAACTTTGGCCATTGCCACTGGAAAAAGCAAAATTGGCTTGATGCGCGCATTGGAAAACACAAAAAGTGCGCATTTTTTTAAAGCGATGCGCACCGCGGATGATTGTTTTTCCAAACCGCATCCGCAAATGTTGTTGGAATTGATGGAAGAATTGGCTTTTTTGCCCGAAGAAACTTTAATGGTGGGCGATTCCATTCATGATTTGTTGATGGCCAATGCCGCTGGCGTGGATTGCGTTTCAGTGACTTACGGTGCGTTTGAAGAAAAGGATTTGTTAAGCGGTAATCCCAAATATGTTGCGCATTCTGTTGAAGAATTGAATCAAATTTTGGCAACATAAAAAAACAAAATGGCACAAAAATTGTGTTATTTTCTAAAATTCAATATTTTTTCAGTTTTCAAAAGGACAAAAATGCAAAATCAAAACGTTTTTGGCAATGCCCATTCTGCTGCCATTGTTTCCAGCCACAAAGTTTTAAGAAATACTTATTTTCTTTTGGCGCTTTCTTTGTTACCCACTGTGGCAGGTGCAACTTTGGGTGTGTTTTTGAATTTTTCATGGATGGCGGGCTCCCCCATTTTGGGTGCTGTGCTGTTTTTGGCAATAAGTTTTGCGTTTTTTTATGGCATTGAAAAAAACAAAAATAGTTCCATCGGCATTGCTTTGTTGTTGGGCTTTACCTTTTTTATGGGGCTTATGCTCTCGCGCATTTTGCAAGTGACGTTGGGTTTTTCAAATGGCTCGGAAATGATTGCCTTAGCAGGCGGCGGCACAGCATTGATTTTCTTTGCGATGTCTGCCATTGGCAGCAATCCCAAAAATGATTTTTCCGCTTGGGGACGTTTTTTGTTTGTGGGCGTGGTGGTGCTGTTGGTGGCGATGTTGGCCAATCTTTTTTTGCAAATTCCTGCTTTGCATTTGGCTTTGTCGGTTGTGTGTTTGGGCATTTTTTCCGCTTATATTATGTATGACATCAACCGCATTATTCACGGCGGGCAAAACAATTATGTTTTGGCAACATTGTCGGTTTATTTGGATATTTACAATGTTTTTGTCAGTTTGTTGCAATTGTTGATGGCTTTTTCTGGTCAGCGTGAATAATCTTTTAAAAAAATCCACGGTCAACGTGAAAAAATTTTTAAAAATTTATTCACGTTGACCGTGGAAAATAAAAATAATTAAAATAATTTAAAAAATTGTTTAATCATTTAAATCAAGAAAGTTAAAAAAATGATTTTTCCATTTATTCAACAACATTTATTTTTAATTGCCATTTGTTTGGGCAGTTTCATTGCTTTTTTGTTTTTAACTTTTCAACAAAAAGTGGGCAAAGTTTTAAACAATGCTGATGCCACTTTTTTAATGAATAGAGAAAATGCCAAAGTGATTGATGTGCGCACCAAAGAAGAATTTTTAAAAGGGCATATTCCCAATGCCAAAAATATGCCGCTTTCAAAATTTAAAGAAGAATGGATTCAATTAAAAAACAATGAAAATGTGCCGCTGATTATTTATTGTCAATCGGGCATTCAAGCGGAAAAAGCGCTTAAAATTTTAAAAGAAAATCATTTTCAAAAATTATTTAATTTGGAAGGTGGTTTTCAATCTTGGGTGGCGGCGGGATATCCGGCGCAAAAACATTAAGGAGAAAAAATGCCACAAATCACCATTTACACAACGGGCGTTTGCCCTTATTGCATTCGCGCCAAAAAATTGTTGGAAAACAAAGGCGTGGATTTGTCCACCATCAATGAAATTCGCGTGGATTTGGATCCTGCCAAACGTGAAGAAATGATGGAAAAAACTTCGCGCAAAACGGTGCCGCAAATTTGGATTGGTCAGACGTGGATTGGCGGTTTTGATGATTTGGCAAAATGTGATTCTGAAGGCAAATTGGATTCTCTTTTAAAGGCGTAAAAAATGAGCGAACAAAGTGTTTTTTCTGTTGAAAAATTGTATATCAAAGATTTGTCGGTGGAAGTGCCGCACGCGCCTGAAATTTTTTTAAAGCAAGAAGCGCCGGAAATTAATATTCAACTGCATTCCAAAGCCAATCAAGTGGAGGGCAATTGGTTTGAAGTGCTTTTAACCATTGTGGTTTCGGCAAAAGTAAAAGAAACCAATGCCTTTTTGGTGGAAGTAGGGCAAGCGGGCGCTTTTCGCATTGAAAATGTGCCGCAAGAACAAATGGAGCCTTTGTTGGCCATTACTTGTCCTTCGGTGTTGTTTCCTTTTGCGCGTGAAGTGATTGCCAATGCCACGGTTAAGGCAGGTTTTCCGCCGTTGTTGTTGCAACCAGTGAATTTTGAAGCGCTTTATATGGAGCGTTTGGAAGCCGAAAAAAAACAAAAAAATGAAAATAATGAAAAAAATGAAAAAAATGAAAAAAATTCCGAGTCGACCGTGGAAAAAACAACGGCCTCCAACGATGAACCATAAATGTTTTTTTTTGCTTTGGGCGTTTTTCATTTCCAATGCCTTTGCTTTGGATTTTCAATCCATTAAAGAAAATGCGCCGATGTATGACAATCCCAATGAAGAATCGCCCAAACGCTACATTTTAAAAGCTTTTTCGCCTGTTGAAGTCATTTCCACTTGGGGCGAATTTGCCAAAGTGCGTGATTGGGAAGGTTTTATGGCGTGGGTGAAAATGCGCCATTTGAGCAAAACGCGCACGGTGGTTGTGCTCAAAGATTCTTTTTTGTATCGCGAGCCGGGCGGGGCATCGCACCATTTGCTTGCCAAAGTAGAAAAAAATGTGGCGTTGTTTTTTGTGAATAATCAAAATCGCTTGTGGATTAAAGTGCGCGATGAAAATGGTCTTTCCGGCTTTATGCACATTGCGAATTTGTGGGGCGTTTAAAAAATGAATATCGCAGTTTTGGGTGGCGGCGCTTGGGGCACGGCTTTGGCTATTTATTTGGCGCACGACCACCAGATTGCCTTTTGGTGCCGCGAAGCGGAAGTTTTAAAGGATATTGCCGAAATACACGAGAACCGCCAATTTTTAAAAGGCTACCGCGTGCCCAATAACGTTCTTCCCAAGGCAACTATTCCCCAAGCCATTCAAAACGCTGATTTGATTTTAATTGCCACGCCAACAGCAGGTTTTCGCCCAACATTAGAAATCTTAAAAAGTGAAAAAACTTCTGCCCCCATTTTGTGGGCGTGCAAAGGGTTTGAAGCCAAAACAAGTTTGTTGCCGCACCAAGTGTTAAGCGAGGTTTTGGGGGATTATCCTGCCGCGGTTTTATCGGGCCCTAGCTTTGCGCAAGAAGTGGCAGCAGGCGAGCCTTGCGCGGTTTCAATGGCGGCAAATCGCCCGAATTTGGCACAAGAACTGGCTTTAAAACTGCATCGCCCGAATTTTCGCATTTATGCCAATGATGATTTAATCGGCGTGGAAGTGGGCGCGGCAACCAAAAACGTGTTGGCTATTGCCACGGGCATTTGTGATGGCTTGAGAATGGGCAACAACACGCGCGCGGCGTTGGTCACGCGTGGTTTGGCAGAAATTGCCCGATTAGGCGTGGCGCTTGGGGCAAAGCGCGAAACCTTTATGGGTTTATCGGGCATTGGCGACATTTTATTAACCTGCACAGGCGATTTGTCGCGCAATCGGCAAGTGGGGCTAAAACTTGGTCAAGGCTTGCCTTTGCCAGAAATTTTGGCAAGTTTAGACCACGTTGCCGAAGGCGTTTCAACCGCGCAGGAAGTGCTTGCCTTGGCGCAAAAATACCAAATTGAAGTGCCGATTTCCAAAGCCGTTGTGGCGGCGTTATCAGGCAAAGTTGGCATTGCGCAAATCATTGAAAACCTATTGTTGCGCGACAATCGCACGGAAATGTATTGAAAAAATCCACGGTCAACCTTATTTTTTTTTGAAAACGACAACTATGCACCCACACAATTTTTTAATCTTTGACATTGAAACCATTCCGGATATTGACGGCATTCGTTTGTTGAACGAACTCTCGCCCGATATGAAAGACGATGAAGTGGCCGATTTTGCTTTTGCCTTACAAAAAGAAAAAACGGGCAATGCTTTTTTGCCGCATTATTTGCAAAAAATTGTTTGTTTGTCCTTGATGTTGCAAACGCAACAAGAATTGAAAGTTTTTTCGCTTTCTTCGCCCCAAATGAGCGAAGCGCAAATTATTCACACTTTTTTCAAGGGCATTCAAAAATACCGCGCCCAATTGGTTTCTTGGAATGGTTCCGGTTTTGATTTGCCGGTTTTGCATTATCGCGCAATGAAAAACGGCGTTGAAGCGCCTTATTATTGGGATTTGGGCGAAAACAATCCCGATTTCAAATGGAACAATTACATCAATCGCTATCATTTTCGGCATTTGGATTTGATGGATGTGCTTTCACTTTACAACACGCGCACCGCCGCTCCGCTGGACAAACTCGCAAAATTATTGGGTTTCCCGGGAAAATTGGGCGTGGATGGTTCTGAGGTTTGGAATTATTGGCTGCAAAAACGCGCCGATGAAATTCGGCAATACTGTGAAACCGATGTCGCCAATACTTATTTGCTTTTTTTGCGTTTTCGCCAAATGAAAGGTGAAATTACCAAGGCGATGGAGCAAGAACAATGGGAAAAAATGCGCATTTATTTGGAACAAATATCGGAAAGCCAAACGCAAAATAATGATCATTGGTTGGCTTTTTTGGAATCTTGGCAAAATTTAAACGAACAAGGAGAATAAAAATGGCTTTATTTTCTTGGCCAGTGCGTGTGTATTACGAAGACACCGATTCTGGCGGTGTGGTTTACCACAGCAATTATTTGTCCTTTTGCGACCGTTGCCGCACAGAATGGTTGCGTTCTTTGGGTTTTAATCAAACCGATTTGATTCAAAACGATGATTTGTGTTTTGTGATTCACAAATTAGAAGCCAAGTTTTTAAAATCCGCACGCATGGACGATGATTTAATTGTTCATATGGATTTGCTTGACCGCACGCCAACCCGTTTGGTATTCAACCAAATTATCACGTGGCGCGGTGCGGCTGAAACGGATAAACCTGCTTTTATTGCCAAAGTGGAAGTGGTTTGCGTGGAATTGAGCAAAATGAAACCGCGTGAAATTCCGCAATCTATTGTGGATGCGCTCACAAAATGAACGTTACACAAGACTTATCTATTTTGCGCTTGGTGTTGGATGCCAGCGGCGTGGTGCAGTGCGTGATGTTGTTGCTGCTGTTGGTTTCCTTTTTTTCGTGGTATTGCATTTTTATGAAATACTTTTCGGTTAAAAAAGCGCAAAACGACACCGAACAATTTGAAAACACCTTTTGGTCGGGCGGGGATTTGAATCATCTTTATTCGCGTGCCAACAGCCAGCAACACCGCTGCGGTTCGCTTGAACGCATTTTTGAAGCGGGTTTTCGCGAATTTACCAAACTGCGCGGGCAGAAAAACTTGGACGCATCCGATATTGTAAGTGGTGCGCGCCGCGCAATGACGGCAACTTATCAGCGTGAAATTGATTCTTTGGAAACGCATTTGTCTTTTTTGGCTTCCGCTGGTTCGGTCTCGCCTTATGTGGGGTTGTTTGGCACGGTTTGGGGCATTATGCACGCTTTCCGCGGTTTATCCAATGTTGGACAAGCCACCTTGGCCAATGTGGCGCCCGGCATTGCCGAAGCGCTTGTTGCCACGGCAATTGGTTTGTTTGCGGCAATTCCAGCGGTTTTGGCGTATAACCGTTTTTCACACAACATTGACCGTCTTGCCATTCGCTTTGAATCGTTTATGGAAGAA
>JBNMHE010000024.1:0-17088 GCA_050872585.1 Rhodocyclales bacterium
TTTTTTAAGTTTTCGGGGGGGGGGGGTAAACATTTTGATTTCCTTTTTATCCAATATCAAAAAAATTGAAAAAAAATTGAAAGTTGACCGTGGAAAATTTTAAATTTCAACCAAGACTTTTCCCAAACGCACAAAAGGCGGTTGAACCACGCAAGCAGGCATTTTTTTGTGGCGAATACCAACCAAAACTTCATCGCCCACTTTCACTTTCAAGGGCAATTTTGCCAAAGCAATGGCGCGCTGCATAGAAGGCGAAAAAGTGCCACTGCTGATTAAACCTTCGCCAAATGAAGTGTGCACAAGATAATTTTCGCGCAAAACGCCTTTTTCTTTTAAAACCAAACCCAAGGTTTGCATGGTGGGCGCTTGAAGCGCGTTTTTGCCCAAAAACTGGCGCGATTCATCTTTTAAATCAATGGTCCAGCCCAAACCTGCTTCATAAGGATTGGTGTTTTCATTCATTTCATGGCCATAAAGCGGCATTCCTGCTTCCAAGCGCAAAGTATCGCGCGCGCCCAAACCACAAGGTTTGGCGCCATTTTGAACGAATACATTCCAAGTGTGTTCCACCATTTCATTGGGAATCAAACATTCCAAACCTTTTTCGCCCGTGTAGCCTGTGTAAGAAACAAAAATTTTGGGGAAATTATGATGGTGAAAGGGTTTCAAATTTTTTAAATTCAATTCCGGGTAAGATTGTTGAAAAACATCCCACGCATTAGGACCTTGCAAAGCCAATAAAGACAAATCACTACGCTGATTAAATGTGACATCCGCGCCCCATTTTTGTGCGCACAATTCAATGTGCGCCATATCCTTGGCAGCACATGCGGCGTTTAAAATCAAACGCACAAAATCGGGCGCAATCAAATAAAGAATTAAATCATCCACCACGCCTGCATTTTCATTCAACAACAAGGTGTAAAGCGCTTGATTGGGCTTGATTTTGGCAATATCGTTGGCCAGCAATTGACGCAAAAAACCAAGCGTTCCTTTGCCAGAAATATCCAAGGTTGCCATATGCGAAACATCAAACACGCCGACATGTTGGCGCACGGCATTGTGTTCGGCGATTTGCGAGCCATAATGCAACGGCATATCCCACGAACCAAAATTCACCATTTGTGCGCCCAATGCGCGATGCACCGCGTTTAATTGTGTTTGACAAAGCATTTTTCAACGTCCTTTTAAAATAAACAAAACTGGCAATTTTGCGCGCGATTTTACCTTTTTGCCGTTTTTTTGGGCAGGCAAAAAACGCCATTTTAAAGCCGCACGCTGTGCCGCATTGTCTAATCGCTTAAAACCACTGCTTGTTGCAATTTGTGTTTGCTCTACTTTGCCGTTTTCATCAATCCACAAATACAACACAACTTGGCCACTTTCATTGTTTTTGCGTGATTGTAAAGGATAAAGCACTTCGGTTTTTTCAATGAGTTGCGCCATTTGAAAACTTTCCAAATTAAACCCGTTTTTATCTTCTTGCTTGAAATCATTGAAAATGTTTGAATTATTTAAGTTATTTAAATTATTTTCTTGATTTTGAAAATTTTCCACGGTCGACTTCAAATTTTTTTTATTTTTTTTTATTTGTTTTTTTTGAATTATTCTTTTTATTTAAATTGTTTTGTGTTTTTGAATTAAAACGAGAATCAACTTTATTTTGTTGTTGATTTTCAATCTTGTTTTTTTCTTCTTGATTTTCTTGATTAAAATTAAAATGATTGGGCAATTTTTTGGAATCAGAATTTAAAAAATATGCCGAAAATTGAAAATGCGGTTGTTTTTTGTTTTTTTTATTTAAATCCAACAAACAAAAAACAGCCGCGTGAATTAAAAATGAAATAAGCAAAAAACGAATCATTTTTTAAAAAAAAGTGCGCGCACCATCAAAACGTTTTTGCCAATAAGGTTTGGAAAATTGTTCCACGCGCACTTTGCCTTTTGAATTGGGCGCATGAATGAATTTGTCTTCTCCCAAAAAAATGCCCACGTGCGAAAATTGGCGTTGTTGCGTATTAAAAAAAACCAAATCGCCCGGGCGCAAATCTTGTGGGTGAATGCGTTTTCCTTGTTGTGCCAACATTTTGGCATTGCCATTTAAATGCATGCCAATGGCTTCTTGGTAAATGTAAGTAACCATTCCGCTGCAATCCAAACCAGCATTGGGATTTTTGCCACCAAATTGGTATTGGGTATCCAACAAACCCAAAGCAAAAATCACCACATCGGCTCCTTGATGCGTGCTGGGCAAAGGATGGCTGATGCACGAAGACAAAAACAACAAAAATAACCAACGAATCATTTTTTGGATTTTACAGATTTTTAAAGGCTTGTTAAAATCGCATTTTTTGGAGAGATGGATGAGTGGTTTAAGTCGCACGCCTGGAAAGCGTGTTCAGGGTAACACCCTGACGGGGGTTCGAATCCCCCTCTCTCCGCCAACACCATCAAAACAAATAAAAACAAATTTAAAAAATTAAAAAAATCATTCAAAACACAAAACCTTGCACAACTTGCACGCAACTTTTGCCAAAGCATCAAAAAATCCACGGTCAACGTTTTATTTTTTTTGTTTTTTTAAAAATGCTCAAAACCTTTGAAATCAAACTGGTTTAATAAATTTTCTTTTTTTTCATTCCACAAAAAAACATCTTCATTGTTTTCTTTTTGTTGAAAAACACCGATGCGCCAAGCGTTGAGTTGTTCAATTTTTTGCCTATGCAAAGGCGATGCCGAAAAAAGCAAAACATAATCTTCGCCGCCGGCAAACATTTTGTTTAAGCAATAAGAAAAATGGCAAGGCAAAGCATTCATCAAAGTTTTGGGGAATTTTTCCAAAAACAAATGCGCAGACAAATGGGATTGCTTGGATAAATGCGTTAAATCGCCGATTAAACCATCAGAAACATCTATGGCGCTGTTTGCCAAATGGCTTAATTGCAACGCCAATTCAACATGCGCAATGGGTTTGTGCAATGCCCAAAAGGCTTTTTGTTGCAAAGTTTGTGGCAACAAATGCGCAGGCGATTGCCCATTGCATTTTAAATCCAAGCCAATGCTTGCCCAACCGGTTTCATGGGATAACCAAATATCATCGTTTGCTTGGGCAGCACAGCGCAATAACGGTTTTTTTGTTTCGCCCAAAATGGTGATATTGATGCTTAATGCTCCGCGCGTGGTATCACCGCCAATTAAAGCAATGTTGTAATGTTTGGCGCAAGAATCAAAACCTTGTTGAAAAAGGGAAAGCCATTTTTCATCTATTTGAGGAAGCGACAAAGCCAACAAAGCGGCAAGCGGCTTTGCTCCACTTGCGGCCAAATCAGACACATTCACGGCAAGGCTTTTCCAACCTAATAAATCCGGGGGATCGTTTTCTAAAAAATGCACGCCGCAATTTAAAGTATCGGTTGAAATGGCAAGCGTTTTGTCTGTTTTTAACAAGGCACAATCATCGCCTACGCCGCACAAAATGTTGTCATGCGTTGTGCCGAGTTGATGAAAATAACGATGGATTAAATCAAATTCCATTTAATCGTATAAAAATTCAATGAGCATTCCGCCAATTTCAATGCGTTCTTGGTGTTTTAAAAGATGCGGCGTTAAAAAATCAATAATCACGCCGTTGATTTTGGGCGGCTCGCCTTGTTCGTAATACAAAAAATAATCGCAATTTTGGCGCACAATGCGCGCCACATCATTATTTCTGCCAATGCGCACCATTTCTTTTGCAATGGGAATGGCTTTGCCCAGCGCATTATTTTGCACAAAACGCATTTTGGCATGTTTGGATTTTCCACCAAAAGAAGAAGCCTCCAAAGAAAACGCTTCACTGGAAAAAGGAAGAGAAGAGGCCTCCAAGACGCTTTCGGTAAAATTCTTTTTGCCACTGATGGTTTTGTAAATAGAAACACCCGATTCGGAAGAATAATTGGATGCTGGTTCCTTTTGGGCAATCAATTCGGCTACATCGGTTTTTTCAAACTTCAAGCCTTCGGAAGTCAAACGTTGTTGGTCAAATTGGTCATCTTTGATAAATTTTAAATGGTATTTGCCCAAAGCAATCACATCATTGTGTTTTAAAACATTGGCATTGACTTTTTTGTCATTCAAAGTGGTGCCGTTGGTGGAATCCAAATCTTCTATCACATAATCGCCCTTGGCGTTTTGTTTAATCACCGCATGTTCGGCGGAAATGGCGCGGTTATCAATGCGCACTTCATTTTTGGGATTTCTGCCAATGCGGATGATTTGGTTGTTTAAATCCAATTCATTTAAAACCACACCATCCATTGACACAATTAGTTTGGGCATTTTTTGAACTTTATTTTTTTAAATCAAATATTTATTTTAAACTTCTTTTGTTTTTTATCAAATTTTCATTTTTTAAACACAAAACGCAAAAAAAGCAAAAATCCACGGTCAACCGAAAATTTTTTTTAAAATTTAAAATGGTATTTTTTTCAAACATTTTCTTCAAAAAATGGCAACCGACCTTTCTTCACACACGCCGATTATTCGCCAATATCTGCAAACCAAAGCGCAATATCCCGACCGATTGCTTTTTTGTCGTTTGGGCGATTTTTACGAACTTTTTTTTGAAGATGCCGAAAAAGCTTCCAAATTATTGGACATCACTTTAACGCAACGCGGATTTTCCGCCGGCATTCCCGTTAAAATGGCGGGCGTGCCCATTGCCACTTTGGAAAATTATTTGGCACGTTTATTAAAATTAGGCGAATCGGCGGTGATTTTGGAACAAACCCAAAACACGCAAAAAGGACTAATTGAACGCACCGTTTCACGCATTGTTACGCCCGGCACCATCAGCGATGCCGCATTGTTGGATGAACGCCAAAATGCTTATTTGTTGGCGATTTTTCAACACAATAATATTTTGGGTTTGGCGCGTTTTAACTTGGCCAGCAGTGAATTAAGCGCCGAAGAGTGCGCCGTGCAAGATTTGGAAAGCGCTTTGTTTCGCATTCGTCCAAGCGAAGTCTTGATTCCCGAAGAATGTTCTTTTTTGGAAGAAAAACTCAACGCATGGCGTTGTGCCAAAAAAAAATTGCCCATTTGGCATTTTGAATACGAAAGCGCACACCAACTTTTATGCCAACAATTTCACGTTAAAGATTTAAAAGGTTTTGGTTTAAATGGACATTCTGCCGCCATTTGCGCCACCGGTGCTTTAATTTATTACGCCAAACTCACGCAAAAACAAGAACTTTCTCACATTGACGGCATGCATTTTGATGAAGAAAGTGAATTTTTGGGATTGGATTTTTCAACGCGGCGCAATTTGGAATTGACCGAAACTTTGCGCGGTGAAAAATCGCCTACGCTTTTTTCTTTGTTGGATTTGTGTCAAACCAATGCGGGTTCGCGTTTTTTGCGTCAATTGGTGCAACATCCCAAACGCAACATTGAAGAAGCCATTGAACGTTGCGATGCCATTGATTATTTTTTAAATCACAATTTGTTTGATGTTTTTGCGCAACATTTAAAAGGTTTGGCAGATATTGAACGCATTGCCGCACGCATTGCCTTGAAAAATGCGCGTCCTCGCGATTTATCCGGATTAAGAGAAAGTTTAAAACGTGTGGATTTAATTCAAGAGCGCTTGCCCAGCCATCCTATTTTTTTTGAACGCATTCGCACGGATTTGAACACCCACAATTCTATTATTCAACTTTTAAACCAAATTGCCGAAGAACCAGCGGCTTTTTTGCGCGATGGCGGCGTGATTGCGGCAGGCGTTGATCAAGAATTAGACGAATGCCGCGCCTTAAATGAAAACCACAGCGACTTTTTATTGCAACTTGAAAAAACAGAACAAAAACGCACCGGCATTGCCAATTTAAAAGTGGAATACAATCGCGTGCATGGTTTTTATATTGAAATTCCCAAAAATGCCATCCAAAAAGTGCCATTGGATTACCAACGCCGCTCTACGTTAAAAAATGCCGAACGTTTTATTACGCCGGAATTGAAAAATTTTGAAGACAAGGCGCTTTCAGCCAAATCTCGCGCCTTAATGCGTGAGCGCATTTTGTATGAAGCCCTTTTGGAAAAATTAAAACCTTTTGTGCCCATTCTCAACAAAAGCGCCAAAGCATTGGCGCAACTGGATACGCTAATGGCTTTGGCGCAAACGGCACAAAACAACCAATGGACGCGCCCAATTTTTACCGATGAAATTGCTTTAAACATTGAAGGTGCGCGCCATCCGGTTGTGGAAGGCGAAAAACGCCGATTAAACGAATCGTTCATCAAAAATGATGTTTTGCTCAACCAAACGCGCCAAATGCTTTTAATCACAGGGCCCAATATGGGCGGCAAATCCACTTATATGCGTCAAGTGGCATTGATTGTTTTGTTGGCCAAAATGGGCTCTTTTGTGCCCGCTGATTCTGCCAAAATTGGTCCCATTGACCATATTTTTACCCGCATTGGCGCATCGGACGATTTGGCAAGCGGACATTCTACTTTTATGGTGGAAATGACCGAAGCGGCTTCTATTTTAAGAAACGCCACGCCCCACTCTTTGGTTTTAATGGATGAAATTGGACGCGGCACCGCCACTTTGGATGGTTTGTCTTTGGCGCGTGCCATTTTGCGCTATTTGCTCAAAAAGAACAAAAGTCTGTGCCTTTTTGCCACACATTATTTTGAATTAACCGAATTGGCGCAGTTTTATCAACCTTTGATTAACGTGCATTTGGGCGCCATCAAAACAAGCGATGGCATTGTGTTTTTGCATCAACTCAAAAATGGTCCTGCCAATAAAAGTTACGGCATTGAAGTGGCAGGTTTGTCTGGCATGCCGCAAAGCGTCTTAAACGATGCCCGCAAAATCGCCAAAGAATTGGAAAAACAACAACAAAACGCCCATCAAGGTAATTTATTGGAAAATACAACACATGCAGAACATCCCATTTTGAATGAAATTCGCCAACTTGCTTTAAACGATATGACTCCCAACGCCGCATTGAATTTGCTTTTTAATTTACAAAAACGTTTGAAAAAATAAAAAATCCACGGTCAACGCTCATTTTTTTAAAAAAAATTTCGGTTGACCGTGGATTTTTTTAACAACAAACATAAAAAAACGAACGCTTGAAAGCGTTCGTTCTTTTATTGATTCAATCAAGTTTTCAATTAAAAGCTGTGTTTCACGCCCAATTGGAAAGCTTGTTTGTAAGCATCACCAGAGTTGGAAGCATCACCGGTTGCAGCAAAACGACCGATGCGTTTGTATGCCAAACCTTCATGATTCCATGCATGAATGCTGGCACTGTCATTGTCAATGTAAGCATAGGTTGCATAGAAAGTGGTGCGTTTGGAGAAGTTGTAGTCATAACCCACAGCCAATTGCCATGCATCACCAAATTGGCTGGAAGAGTTTTTGGAGTAGTTGAAGGAAGCTTTCACAGCTTGCTTGCCAAAAGGAACGGTGGCGCCCAACATAAAGTTGTTTTGGGAAAGAGAGCTTTTTTGGCTCACGGTACCAGCAATGTTGGTGCCATTAATACCTTTTAATTCGTCCCAAGACCAGAAAGCAGCCACTTTGACAGCACCGAAATCATAAGAACCACCCAAGGTGAAATTATCAATACCTTTCACACCTTGAGTTTTACCCGTAGCAGGATTCAAAGAACGGAAGGTAGAACCAGCACCAATGTGGTGATAGGTCAAACCCAACATTGCATTGTCAACGGTGTAGTTGGCAGCAACGGTGTAAACGGTGTTGTTGGCGCCGTTGTTGTTGGCGCTGTCATCACCACCAGCATTGTTGGAATAAGCAGCCACAAAACCAAAGCCGTTGTAGTTCGGGGAAATGTAAGCAACAGTGTTGTCTACACGAACAGGATTAAACAAGCCGCTGATATCTTCTTTTACGTTGCCGTAACGACCAACCGTGCCATCTTCAAACGGATCCAAAGAAGAAACCAAAGAATAGTAAGGAGTGTAAATGCGGCCACCAGCCAAAGTACCCCAATCACCAGCCAAACCCATATAAGCTTGACGATTAAAACCATTGCGGTCGGTGCCGGTATCCAAATTAAAACCGCGTTCCAAAACAAAAACAGCTTTCAAGCCATTACCCAAATCTTCAACACCTTTGAAGCCCAAGCGGTTGCCATTGCGTTGGCCAGCATCAATGCGGCTGTTCACTGTGGCAGCGCCGTTGCGGCTAACTTTTCTCCAAGCGCCAGCCTGAGTGATGGTGCCGTCTGTACCTTTCACTTGACCAACCAACTCATAAACACGATTGGGATCATGACGGAAAGCATAGCCGTAATCCACCACACCATAAATTTGAACATTAGATTGTGCCAAAGCACCAGTAGAAGCCAAAGCAGCAACAGCCAAGGCGATTACTTTTTTTTGCATTTTAAAAATCTCCTAAGTTGAATTCAAAACGAGAAGGTTTTTGCCTTCAATCTCTTCTTTAAAAGAAGGTTAGGCGCCATTCTGCGCACCTTTTAAAAAAGCGACAAGCTATTTTTTGCATTTTTGCTAAAAATTCGCCAAAACGTTGCAAAAAAACAACTTTCACAAACAACAAAGCGCGCTGTGCGAGCTTTTCAAAAGAAAATTCCGTGTTGTTTTCAAACAACACGTTTTGTTTTTTTGAATATTTATCTTTCTTTCAAAAAAATTCCCGTTGACCGTGGATTTTTTAAAACTTGTGGTGCATTCCCACTTGAACGCCTTGCTGGAAAAGCCCGCCTTTGTTGGCAGAGTCGGAAACAACGGCACGGCGATTGTCGTCATTTTCAATCAAAGCATAAGCGGCATAAAACTTGGTGCGTTTGGAAAACAAATAATCGTATCCCAAAGCCCATTGCCACGCACTGCCATATTGATTGGAATTATTGTGTGCAAAATTCAGCGATGTTTTCACCACATGTTTGTTTATCGGCACCGATGCGCCAAACATCAAAGTATTTTGCGCAATGCTTTTTTTATTGACAAAACGTGCCGTTTGCGTGCCGTTTAATTTATCCCAAGAATAAAAAGTGGAAAGTTTAAACGAATCAAAAAGATAAGCGCCTGCCACGGTGAAATTGTCAATGGTTTTAATGCCGTTTGGCGTTTTGCGTGCGTTTGTGCCCATCCTAATGCGGTGCATGCTGGCGCCAAAACGCACTTTTTGATTCATATAATTGATTCCCAAACTGGAAACCGTGTTGTTGGCGCTGTTATTGTTCAGTGATTCTTCATCCATCATGATGCTGTTGGAAAAAAGCGCTTTGACAATCCAACCATTCATTTTGGGCGATTGATACGTGATGGCATTGCTGACACGCATCAAATCAAACAAATGGTGAATGTCTGCTTTCACGTTGCTGTAACGCCCAACGGTGCCATTGGCAAATGGATCCATCATCATTGCCATTTGGTGATAAGGCGTCATCACACGCCCACCGCCCAATGTGCCAAAATTGCCGGACAATCCCAAAAACGCACGGCGCCGAAAACCGCCACCTCTATCCATTCCGGTATCCAAAAAGAAATCACGTTCCAGTTGGTAAACCACTTTCACACCGCCATCCAAATCTTCACTGCCTTTTAATCCCAAAAAAGTAGCATCAGATTGGGCGGCATTGATTCTAAAAACTTGTTTGGATTGTTTTTTGTTTAAAGAATCATAGCGGTAAGCCAAACCATAATCCACACCGCCATAAAGTTGCACTTGCGCCAGCGCCGCATTAGAACAAAGCATGCAAGCGGCAAGCGCCAACATTTTTTTTTGCATTTCAAACTCCCTTTGTGTTTAAAAAATTCTTTTTTTTAGCTTAACGGTTTTTTTGAATTGCAAAAAACAAAAAAAACATTGCGTTTTTCCACGGTCGACCTAACTTTTTTTGAAAATTTTTTCAAGTTGACCGTGGATTTTTTTAATTTTCAACACAAAAAAAAAGAGCGCAAAGCTCTTTTTTTTAGGGATGCTCACAGCCTAAACTTTTTAACTTTTTCTAAAATGCATGCCGAATGCCCAATTGCAAAGCTTGTTGGTAAGCGCTGCTTTCATTTTGTGTATCGTTGGTTGTGGCAATGCGATTGTGGTCATTGCCAATCCAAGAATAAACGGCAAACCAGGTGGTGCGTTTTGAAAAATTGTAGTCGTAACCCAAAGCGGCTTGAATGGAATTGCCCCATTGTGCCGCATTGTTTTGGGAATATTGCACGCTGGCTTTGATTTCATTTTTGCCAAAAGGCACATTGGCGCCAATTAAAAAATTATTTTGCACCACTTTGTTTTTGCCGCCCATTTGTGCGTTGTTCGCCAGTTTGGCTTGATCCAAAGAATAAAAAGCGGAAAGTTTGATTTTTTCAAAATCATAAAAACCGCCCACGCTTAAATTATCCACTTGGTGCAAAGGATTTTCCGCTTCTTTTTTCAACACATTGCCCACATTGATTTGGTGGTAAGTCAAACCCATTAACGCTTGTTCGGTTTGGTAATTCACGCCCAAACTCCAAACATGGTTGTTGTCTGAATGATGAGAAGGAGAATCGGCATCAAACGCATTGTTGGCATAAGCAAGCGTAAAATTAAAACCATTGATTTCAGGCGAAACATATGTCACGGCATTATTTACACGGTCAGGATCAAACAAAGCTGCTTCACCAAATGCACTTTGCGCAATATCTTTTTTGATATTTTGATAAGTGCCAACGGAACTTGCCTCAAATGGATCAATTGAAGAAAGCAATTCGTGATAAGGCGTGAGCATTCTCCCGCCCATTAAAGTGCCATAAGCATTTTGAATGCCCACATAAGCGCCCAAATCAAAACCATCGCCATCCAAACCGCTATCCAAATGAAAACTGCGTTCCAACACAAAAAATGTAGACCAATTGTTGCCCAATTCTTCTTTGCCTTTGAAACCAATCATGTTGTCACTGGACAAACCGCCATCTATTTTGGAATTGCTTTTGGGAACATGACTTCCTTTGTAAGCGTTCCATCGGTAAGAATAACCGTAATCCACATTGCCATAAAGTTGCACATTGCTTTGTGCCATAATCGGCGTGCATGAAAAACAACACGCCAAAATCATCCATTTTTGTTTCATTGAAAAAACCTTTTAAAAGTTAAAAATCATAAATAAGAATTTATTCTATTTAAAAAATTTTCACAAATGGTTTTTTCGCAAAAAAAAACAAAAATTGGTTTTTTTGCAACTTTTTGGCACAAAGCACCAATCCAAAAGCAATTTTTAAAAAAATCCACGGTCAACGTTTGTTTTTTTTGAAAATTTTGAAAAAAAATTCTCGTTGACCGTGGAAAAAGTGCCTTGACTATTCTTTTTGCAACAAATAAAATCGCCCATTTTCTTTTGTTGAGTATTGTTATGAAAACCTTTTCCGCTAAGCCGCAAGATATTACGCGCGAATGGTTTGTGGTGGATGCCACAGATAAAGTTTTGGGGCGTTTGGCAAGCCAAATCGCCTTGCGTTTGCGTGGCAAACACAAAGCAATTTACACGCCGCATATGGATACCGGCGATTTTATTATTGTAACCAACGTCGACAAATTGGTTGTAACCGGAAATAAAGAAACGGATAAAAAATACTTTCGCCATTCGGGTTATCCGGGCGGCATTTATGAAACCACGTTTAAAAAAATGCAAAATCGTTTTCCGGGCAGAGCCTTGGAAATTGCCGTCAAAGGTATGCTTCCCAAAGGGCCGCTTGGTTATGCAATGCTTAAAAAATTAAAATGCTATGCGGGCAACACGCATCCGCATTCCGCACAACAACCCAAAGTTTTGGAAATTTAAGGATTTAAAAAATGGCAGAATCGTTTTTTTACGGCACCGGCAGACGCAAAAGCGCTGTGGCGCGCGTTTTTATGAAACGCGGCAAAGGTGCTTTTGAAGTCAATGGCAAACCGGTGGATGAATTCTTTTCACGCGAAACCGGCAGAATGATTGTGCGTCAAGCCTTGGCATTGGTTGGTCAATTGAATGCTTTTGATATTAAAGTGAATGTTCACGGCGGCGGAGAATCTGGTCAAGCAGGTGCTGTTCGCCACGGCATTACGCGTGCTTTAATTGCTTATGATGAAAGCTTAAAACCGCAATTATCCAAAGCGGGTTTCGTTACGCGCGATGCGCGCGAAGTGGAACGCAAAAAAGTGGGTTTCCACAAAGCACGCCGCCGCAAACAATTCTCCAAGCGTTAAAACTTGGCAATTTTGGAACTTTTTGGCGTTTTTTCATTCTTATAAAATTTTTCAAAAAGGATGCGAAAGATGGCAGATACAGAAAACCCCGTTTTGATTTTTTCCGACAATGCGGTTTTAAAAGTGCGTGAATTGATTGAAGAAGAAGGCAATCCTTCTTTGAAATTGCGCGTTTTTGTTACCGGCGGCGGTTGCTCGGGGTTTCAATACGGCTTTACCTTTGAAGAAGAAGCCAATGAAGACGATACTTTGGTGGAAAAAGGCGGCGTGACCTTGCTGATTGACCCGATGAGTTACCAATATTTGGTTGGGGCGGAAATTGATTATTCCGAAGGATTAGAAGGTTCGCAATTTGTAATTCGCAACCCCAACGCTGTGACCACTTGCGGATGTGGTTCGTCTTTTTCGGTATAAAAATGCAATTCCTTTCAACAACAACCCGCAACATTGCGGGTTTTTTTTAAACTTTTAAAAATTTTTTGGCGTTGACCGTGGATTTTTTAAAATGATGAATACAGACGAACAAATGGCGTTGATTACGCGCGGAATCAGCGAACTCATTAATGAAAACGAATTAAAAGAAAAACTCAAACAACAAAAACCTTTGAAAATCAAAGTCGGTTTTGACCCCACCGCCCCCGATTTGCATTTGGGGCACACGGTTTTAATCAACAAAATGCGGCATTTTCAAGATTTGGGGCACGAAGTTTTGTTTCTTATCGGCGACTTCACCGGCAAAATTGGCGACCCTTCGGGCAAAAACACCACGCGCCCGCCATTGACCACCGAGCAGGTTTTGGAAAATGCCAAAACTTACCAAGAACAAATTTTTAAAATTTTGGATGCAAACAAAACCCAAACCCTTTTTAATTCCACTTGGATGAATGCTTTGGGCGCGGATGGGATGATTCGCTTGGCATCGCACTACACCGTTGCGCGCATTTTGGAGCGGGATGATTTTCAAAAACGCTTTAAAAATCAAACGCCTATTGCCATTCACGAGTTTTTGTATCCGTTGTGCCAAGGCTATGATTCGGTTGCCTTAAAAGCCGATGTGGAATTGGGCGGCAATGACCAAAAATTCAATTTAATTGTGGGCAGAGAACTGCAAAAATCCTACGGCTTGCCGCCGCAAAACATTCTTACCGTCCCGCTATTAGAAGGTTTGGACGGCGTCAATAAAATGTCCAAATCGCTTGGCAACTATATCGGCATTTCCGAGCCGCCGCGGGAAATCTTCGGCAAAGTGATGTCTATTAGCGATACGTTAATGTGGCGTTATTACGAATTGCTTTCATTTCGGGATTTAAAAGAAATCGCAACGTTTAAAAAAGAAGTGGAAAACGGCAGAAATCCCAAAGAAATCAAAGTGTTGTTGGCAAAAGAATTGACGGCGCGTTTTCATAGCGCAAAAGCAGCCGAAGAAGCCGCAACGGAATTTGAAGCGCGATTTAAAGCCGGCGTGTTGCCAGACGATATGCCCACAATCACGCTCCTTTTAAAAGACGGTGCGCTGCTTTCCCAAATCTTAAAAAATGCGCAGTTGGTATCCAGCACCAGCGAAGCGCAACGGATGATTCAACAAGGGGCGGTGAAAATCAACGGGGAAAAGCTCGCCGAAAATGTAACAATTTCAGAATCCGAAATCGTGGCGCAAGTTGGTAAACGCAAGTTTGCACGGATTTTGTTGAAATAAAAATCAGCGCTTGTTGCCACTTTAATAATTTTTTACATTTGGAAAAACACATTTAAATTCTCAAAGCCTAACATTGCGCTTGTCATCAACATTATCAAGGAGCAAAAAATGGCTTTGAATTTTAAAAAAATCGCATTGGTTGGCGCACTTTCTTTGGCAATTCCTTTCTCCTATGCGCAAGCCCCGTGGGATATGTCTTACCCGCAAGGCAAACATGCCAAAAAAATACATAAAAAAGCCGCCAAACATCGTGCTTACGCAATGGCAGGAGCCGAATTTTTTGGCGTGCAACTGAGCCAACAACAAGACGATGAAATTTTCAAATTGCGCCACAATGCCGAACCCAAAATGCGCGAAAAACGCCAAAACATTCGCCAATTGGAAGAAGAATTGTTCTTATTGAAAAACTCAGACAAATACACACTCAACGCCGCCAAAGAGATTCAAAAACGCATCTCACAAGCGCGAGCCGATTTGGACTTAATGCGCGTAGAGTTGGATTATGCCGTTTTCAATGTTTTAACGCCGGAGCAAAAAGCACAAACGCGCAAAGCCCAAGCAATGTGGAATGCGCCCGTCCCTTTTAATCCGCAAGGCAAAACCATGCCGCCTAATGTGCCAAGGCAAGTTGCACCTTCTGTGCCCGCACAACCTTAAAAACTTTCAAAATTCATTTCCTTCCAATTCAACCGCCCGTTTTGGCGGTTTTTTATTAAAAAATCCACGGTCAACGCTTAAAAATTTTTAAATTTTTTTAACGTTGACCGTAGAAAATTTAAAATCACTCTTTTCATTTTGATGATTTATTTTTATTATTCGTTTTTGATTATTTTTTAACGGAAAATCACATGTTTTCAACGCAAATTCCATCGTTAAAAAACCAAGCCAGCACGCATTCCAACGAAGTTTCTCGGGGGGGGGGGTAAGAATTTTAATTTTATCTTGCGGATTAAATGCGGCTTTTCATTTTTTGCGCATCAGCCAAAAATTTAAACAAAAATTTTATTTTGTGGGAACAGATATTCACCCAAACTATTTAATTCCATCCATTCATTTTTTAAATCAATTTTATCAAGTTCCAAAACATTCTTCTTCACACTATTATTTACACATTTTAAATATTATAAAAAAAGAAAAAATCAATATTATTTTACCTATTTTTGATGCCGACCAAATTCTTTTTTATCCAGAAAATGAAGATTTAAAAAAATTAAATGTTATATCATTAGGCACACCTTTTGAAACCTTAAAAATTTATAAAAACAAAAACACAATGTTTGATTTTTTAAAAAATTATTCTTTTAAAATTCCAAAAATTTTACAAAAAGAAAATTTAAATTTAAATCAAAATTATTTTATTAAACCCATTGATGGTTTTGGCTCAAAAAACACACAAGTTTTAAAAGGAAAAGAGATTTTAAAAATCAACACACAAAATTATATAATACAAGAATTACTTTTAAAACCTGAAATAACATTAGAATGTTTTTATTACAACAAGCAAATTAAAACTATTGCCAGAGAAAGAATTGAAGTCAAATCTGGAGTTTGTGTGAAAGCAAAAGTTTTTTATCATTTTGATTTAGAAAAAATAGCTTTAAAATTGGCGCAAACCATTCAAACGCCTTTTTATTTTAATTTACAATTTATGCAAAATAAACAAAAAGAATGGATTTTAACCGATATTAATTTGCGTTTTGCAGCAGGAATGTCTTTATCGCACAAAGTCGGTTGGAATGCGGTTTTGGCGCTCCATTGTATTTTGTTAAATCAAAAAGAAAAGGTTTTAAAATGTTTTCCAAATAAAATTTTGCCCACTTTTGTGGTGCGTTATTATGAAGATGTGATTACAAAAACAGAAAAAGAATGCGTTGCTTTTGATTTAGACGGAACATTGTTAAATTCATTTAATCGTCATCAAATTGTTTTAAATGATATTTTAAAAAAATACAATTTTAATATCCATACAGAAAAACTAATTTTTCACAAAAGAAAAGGAAAAAGCAATGTGGATTTTTTAATTCAAAATGGCATCAATTTTAAATTAGCAAAAACTTTACAAAAAGAATGGATTCAAAACATTGAAAATGAAAAATACTTAAAATATGATGATTTGTATCCACAAGCCATTCATTTATTGGAAAAATACAAAAAAAATTACGATTTAATTTTAATTACTGCACGCCAAAATAAAAATAATGCTTTAAAACAAATTAAAAATTTAAACATCCAGCATTATTTTAAAAAAGTTTTTGTTGTTTCACCCAAAAATGCTGTATTTGAAAAAACAAATATTTTAAAAAATGAAAATGTAATTTTAATGTTTGGCGATAGTGAAATAGACTTGCAATCTTCTTTGGCGGCGCAAGTTGATTTTAAATTTTTATCCCATGGTTTTCGCAATTTAAATTTTATGAAAAAACTCTTAAATAAAACAAAAAAATAATTTTAATTTTAAAAAAAATTTAACGTTGACCGTGGAAAAAATAGTTTTAAAACAAAACAAAAATCTTTATAATTTTTAATTTTCAAAAATGATAAAAATGATGCAAAAACAACTGGTCTTGGCAAGTTCCAACGCCAAAAAAATGGCGGAAATACAACATTTATTCCAAGATTTTGCAGATTTAAAAATTATTGCGCAACAATCTTTGGGCATTGCCAGCATTGATGAACCTTATGGCACTTTTTTGGAAAATGCGCTTGCCAAGGCGCGCCATGCGGCAAAACACGCCAAAATGCCTGCTCTTGCGGATGATTCGGGTTTGTGTGTTCCTTTTTTAAATGGCGCGCCGGGTGTTTTTTCGGCACGTTTTGCAGGCAATGACGCCAATGATGCGCAAAACAATCAAAAATTGCTTCAAAGCCTGCACAATGCGCCGGATAAAAGCGCATTTTTTGTGTGCGTTTTTGTGTTGGTGCAAAATGAAAACGACCCGCTTCCTCTTGTGGCGCAAGGCATTTGGCGTGGTAAAATCTTGAACGAACCCAAAGGCAATAATGGTTTTGGTTATGACCCCATTTTTCAACCGGAAGGCTTCCAACAATCCGCAGCCGAATTGTCCGCAAATGAAAAAAACGCTTTTTCGCATCGCGGCAAAGCACTTTTGGAGTTAAAAAAAACATTGGCGCAATGGTTTTAAAAAAATCCACGGTCAACTTAAAAAAAATTTAAAAAACAAAAAAA
>JBNMHE010000025.1:0-17078 GCA_050872585.1 Rhodocyclales bacterium
CCGTGGAAAAAGGAAAATTTATCTCTTTTGAAGGCATTGATGGTGCGGGAAAATCAACACAAATTGAAAATGTGGAAACATTTTTAAATCAAAACAAAATAAAAACCTTAAAAATTCGTGAACCCGGCGGCACTTTTTTGGGTGAAACTTTACGCAAATTGATTTTAAATCAAAATCAAAACAATCAATTTAATTGCCAAACCCATGCTTTGTTGATGTATGCCGCAAGAATTGAATTATTAGAAAAAATCATTCAACCGGCTTTAAATCAAAATGTTTGGGTGTTATCCGACCGCTTTTTTGATTCTACTTTTGCTTATCAAGGCGGCGGTGAAAATTTGGGATTTGATAAAATCAACCAATTAAACCAATGGGCATTAAATCATTTTGAACCGGATTTAACTTTATTTTTTCAAATTGATTTAAAACAAGCGCAAAAAAGAATTGAAAATAATCGCAATGAAAATTCAAAAGATTATTTTGAAAAAAAGAATCCTAATTTTTTTCAAAAAGTGCAAGAAATGTATTTGTTTTTAGCAAAAAACAATCCAAAAAGAATTAAAACAATCAATGCCAATGATGATTTAACTTTTGTTAAAAACAATGTTTTAAATATCATCAAGGATTTTTTAAAATAAAAAGGATTAAAAAAATGCAAAATTATTTAAATTTAATGCACAACATTTTAAACAATGGCATTGAAAAAACCGACCGAACAGCAACGGGCACATTAAGCCTTTTTGGCGAGCAGTTGCGTTTTAAATTAAGCCAAGGTTTTCCGCTTTTAACCACCAAAAAAATCCATTTTAAAAGCGTGGCCATTGAACTTTTGTGGTTTTTAAAAGGACAAACCAACACACAATTTTTAAAAGAAAATGGCGTTTCTATTTGGGATGAATGGGCTGATGAAAATGGAGAGTTGGGGCCCATTTACGGCAAACAATGGCGCTTTTGGCAAAGCGAAAATGGCACAATTGACCAAATCCAAAACGTCATTGATTCTTTAAAAACAGACCCGCATTCACGCCGCCATATTGTTTGCGCTTGGAATGTTGCCGATTTGCCCAAAATGGCGCTCTCACCTTGCCATGCGTTTTTTCAATTCTACGTTGCCCGCAACCAGCTCAGTTGCCATTTGTATCAAAGAAGTGCGGATTTGTTTTTGGGTGTGCCTTTTAACATTGCAAGCTATGCGCTTTTAACGCAAATGATTGCGCATTTGTGCCATTTTGAATTGGGCGATTTGATTTTAAGTTTTGGCGATGTGCATTTGTATCAAAACCATTTGATTCAAGCACAAACGCAATTGGGCAGAATGCCCAAAATGCTGCCTACTTTGCAAATCAAACGCCAAGTTTCCAATATCAATGATTTTGTTTGGGATGATTTTGAAATTCAAAACTACAACCCACATCCGCACATTGCCGCCAAAGTGGCAGTTTGATTTGGCTCAGCATTCATTGCTATTTCACATTTTTCAATAGGAAATCAAAATGACATTTTTGGAATTGGCCGAAGCCATTTTAAAAAACGCAACAACGCCGTTAAGTAGTGGACAAATATGGGAGAATGCAAAAAAAATGGGGCTTGATAAAGCGCTAATCAGCGATGGCAAAACGCCCAAAGCAAGTTTAAGCGCAATGCTTTATACCAACGTCAAAAAAAGCAACTCAAACTTTTTTAAAGCAAGCCAAAAACCGACCACATTTTGGCTTAAATCACGCAAAAGCGAAATTGAAGGCAAAGAAAGTGAAATTGAGCAACAAAATCAAGCCACACAAGAAAAAGAAATCAAAAACAAAGAAAAAAACTTTTTGGAAATTGACTTGCACCCTTTGCTTGTGAAGTTTTTGTTTGAGAATGAAAAATTTAATCTGTATTGCAAAACCATCAACGCAAGCAAAAGCAAAAATGCCAAAGTTGGACTCAATGAATGGATTCACCCCGATATTGTGGGCATTCATTTTCCTTTTGATGATTACCAAAACAATACGCTTGATTTGCTGCGCAACATCAACAAATCCAGTTACAAAATTTATTCTTTTGAAATCAAACGTTTCATCAACAATGCCAACCTCAAAGAATGCTATTTCCAAGCGGTTTCCAATTCCAGCTTTGCCAATGAAGGTTATTTGGTGGCTTATGAAATCAAAGATGATGAAGAAGTTCACAATGAACTATCACGTTTGAATGCCAGTTTTGGCATCGGTGTGATTGAACTCAAAAATGAAAAAGTGCTTTTTGAAGCACGCAAAAGAGAATTGGATATTGAAACGCTTGATATGCTCGTGCAAAAAAATGGCGATTTTAAAGAATTCATCCAAAACATCAATGATGATATTCAAACCAACGACCCGGAACGCATTATTCTCTCCAAATACGACAAAGTGCTCGAAGATGACGAAATAAACCAACACAAAAAACACAAAAATATTCTGCAAGACGAAGAATAAAAAAATCCACGGTCAACGGATTATTTTTTTTAAATTATATTCACGTTGACCGTGGATTTTTTTATTTTTTATTTTTTATTTTTTTTCTTTAAATGTAATCAAATATGGGTTTTTAAAAATTCCCATAATCAACAAGCGTTCATTGCGCTTGTCTATTTTATACGGAATGATGTATTCCTTAAAATAACAATCGCGAACGCGCGGATGCTTGAAAAAAGCATTTTGTTTGAATTGATAAGGTGAATCAGCCAAACATTTTAACTCTTCTTTGAATTCTTTTTCCCATGTTTTTGCCATAAAAATATTTTCAAGTGATTGCAAAATGTGAAAAAAATCCTTTTCAAAACGCAAAGTAAATTCCACATTCATTTTTGATTTTCCCATTCAAAAAAACGTTTTTGAAGCGAATGATTTAATTGCGTTTGATTTAACGTTTTTTGTTCTTTTGATTTGATTTTTTTTAAATCTTTTTGAATACAAGCGCAATAATTTTTGTATGCTTTTAAATGCGTTTTAAAAGCGCTGTGCGTCATTCCCACTCCTTTTTTGATTATTTTAAATTATGATACAACAAATAAATAGATAAAAAAAATAAAAAAGTGCCCCAGATTTTTCCAATTCAAAAATCCACGGTCAACGGATTGTTTTTTTTATTTTTACATCCAATAGAAAGAATCAAAAGCCATTTATTCACGCCAAAGTTCTTCCAATTGATAATAATTGCGGGCTTCATCGGTCATAATATTTAACAAAACCGAGCCAAAATCAACCAAAACCCAACCTTCTGAACCTTCTATGCCCAAAATGTTGCCGCCGTTTTTTTTCACTTCTTGTGCGGCACGCATGGCCAAGGCTTGAACTTGACGAGAAGAATTGCCCGATGCAATCACCATTTTTTCAAACAAAGGCGATTTTGTTTCGGTGGAAAATTGCACAATGTTGTGCGCTTTCACATTTTCCAAAGCCGTTTGAATATGCAACAGTAAAGTTTGTGTGTTCATTTTGTTTTTTTGATCATCAAAAAATGTTTGAGACTATCCAAAATGTTGGAGAGCAAAACCACGCCCGAAATTAAAAACAAAGCGCCCAGAATTTGCCAAATGGAAAAACGCTCATTTAAAACCCAAGCCCCCAAAAAAATGGTGATAATCGGTCCCAACATGCCCAACATAGAAGCACGTGCCGCACCAATAAAACGAATGGCCAAACCCAATAAAAAAACCGGAATCACAGTGGAAATCAACGCCATTGCAAAAGAATAAAGATAAACCCAATAAGATTGTTCAAACAAAAGAACAAGAGGTTGCGTTAAAACATAATGCAATAAAATTCCCAAAGTTGCCGATGCCATAGAATACAACGTAAAACGCGTGGAACCCATTTTTTGAATAAAACGCGATGCGCCTAATAAATAAATGGCATAGGTTAAACTTGCAGAAAACACCAAAAATGCGCCCCAATAAATTTTTTGAGAATGATTGGTAATTTTTAAATCACTCCAAAACGCAATAAAAATGCCAAAATACATCAAAAACATTGCAAGCGCTTCTTTTAAAGAAAAATGTTTTTTAAAAAACAAAACACCTAATAAAACAGTAATACTGGGATAAGTCATTAAAATCAAACGTTCTAATGCGGCAGAAATATAATTTAAACTTAAAAAATCCCAATAACTTGAAAAATAATAACCCAGCATTCCTAAAATGATTAACCAAAGCCATTCTAAAAACGTTAAAGATGGAACATGTTTGTGTGTTTTGGAATGTTTTAAACGATAAGCAAAATACAAAAAAAATGGAGCAGAAAAAAGCATTCTCAATGTTAAAAGCAAAATGGCATTGGCAGGAATTTCTTGTGGAACCAAATAAGCCAATTTCACAAAAATGGCTTTGGCAGAAACGCCAAAAGCCGCCCCGATGGCGCACCAAAATCCCCAATTTTCTAGTGTTTTGCGATTCATTTTTGAATTTTTTAAAAGTTAAGCGTTCATTTTTTTAAAATAGCATACACGTTTAAAGCGTTGGGCAAAATACCATGCCAAATTTCAAAAGACAAAGCCGCTTGAAAAACCAACATTCCCAAGCCATCGCTGGTGTTTTGTGCGCCCTTTTCTTTTGCCGATTCCAAAAAAAATGTGTTGCCATTTGAAGAATAAAACAAATCGTAAAAATAAGCGTTGGAAGCAAAAGGTGGAATGGGAATGTTTTGTTTTAAAAGCGATGAAGAAGTGGCGTTAATCACCAAATCAAAAGCAGTGCTGGTTTGTTCTAAATTTTCCCAAGGCAAAACCGAAATGGGAAACATTCCAGCCAAATGGTGCGCTTTTTGAATGTTGCGGTTGCTTAAAAAAAGTGTTTTAGGATTTTCCGACAAAATAGGCGCAATCAAAGCACGTGAGGCACCGCCTGCACCCAAAATCAACACATTTTTGTTTGTAATTTCAAGGTGCAAACGTTTTTTTAAATCCAACAAAAAACCCAAACCATCGGTGTTAAAAGCCAAAATTTTGTTGTCTTTAAAAAAAAGCGTGTTGGCACTTTGCGCCTGCAAAGCAAAATGGCTTTTTTCATCCGATAACAAAAAGGCTTGTTCTTTCAAAGGAATGGTCACATTGGCGCCGGTCAAGCCTTGTTTTTTTAAATCTTTTAAAGTTTGGGCAAAGTTGTTTTGAACCAAAATTTTGGTGTAAGACAAAATCAAGCCACATTCTTTTGCAAAAAGTTGGTGAATTTTGGGCGACAAAGAATGCGCAATAGGATTGCCCAAAACACAAAATTGTTTGTTCATCGTTGATTCTTACAGTTGAAAAAATCCACGGTCAACATATTATTTTTTTGAAAAAAAATAAAATCAAAAAAATTCAACGTTGACCGTGGATTTTTTTTAATTCAAAACCAAAAATTTTAATTGCCTAATCCCGCAAAGCCCATAAAAGACAATGCCAAAATGCCAGCAAGCATTAAAGATAAAGCAGTGCCTTGGATTAAATCAGGCACTTCGGACAAACGCAGGCGTTCTCTAACACTTGCCATTAAAACAATTGCCAGGGTAAAACCCACGCCGCCGCCTAAGCTAAACACAACGGATTGCACAAAATTGTATTCTCGGGCAGTTTGAAAAAGCGCCACACCCAACACGGCGCAGTTGGTGGTAATCAAAGGCAGATAAATGCCCAGCGCTCGGAATAAAGATGGGGAATATTTTTTCAAAAACATTTCCACTAACTGCACGGCAGAAGCAATGATGACGATATACGCAATTAAGCGCAAAAACTCCAAGCCCGCCGCCAAAAGCAACAAATTTAAAACATAAGCGCACAAACTTGCCACAAACATCACAAATGTGGTGGCAAGCCCCATTGGAAAAGCAGTGGAAAGTTTGCCGGAGACACCCAAAAACGGACACAAACCCAAAAACATTGCCAACACAAAATTGTTTGCCAACACGGCGGAAATGAAAATTTGAAAAGCAGATTCGTTCATTGGTGCGCACTCCTTGTTGCGTTATTTTGTTTTTTTCGTTTGGCCAAAAAAGAAAAGAAAAATAACCATGCGCCCAAAACAAAAAATCCGCCGGGCGGCAAAAGCATTACCACCCAAGGTTGAAAGTTTTCGCCAAATAAAGAAATGCCAAACAAGGCGCCTGCGCCCAAAATCTCACGCACGCTGCCAATGCAAAATAGTGCAAAGGAAAATCCAATGCCCATTCCAAGCGCATTTAAAACCGCAATATGCGGCGGATTTTTGGAAGCGTGCGCCTCGGCTCTGCCTAAAATAATGCAGTTGACCACAATCAGTTGGATAAAAGCGCCCAAGGCATCGTAGAGTTTTAAACTGATGGCGGCAATGGCGTAATCCACCGCCGTAACAAAGGTGGCAATGATTAAAATATAAACCGCAATGCGCACTTCTTTGGGAATAAAATGGCGGCACAAGGAAATTAAAAAACACGATGCCATTAAAACAAAAGTTGTTGCCAAACCCATAGAAAGTGCATTCACGGCGGAAACCGTCACCGCCAAAGTGGGGCACATTCCCAAGGTCATCACAAAAATGGGATTTTGTTTCCAAATGCCTTCTAATAATTCTTCCGTTAAAGAATTTTGTGCATTCATTTTGTTTCTCCAAGATTTTCCACGGTCAACGTCTTATTTTTTTCAAAATTATTTTCAGTTGACCGTGGATTTTTTGAAAATTCGGCAAGTTGCGGCACAATTTTGGGCAAAAGAAGTTGCGCAGAATCGTTAATGGCTTTGCCCACCGCACGTGAAGTAATGGTGGCGCCGCTGATGGCTTCAATTTGCCAAGGATTTTCTTTTTTGCCGTTTTTAACCACTTCAATTTCATTGGCCAAGGAGGAAAAATCCGCATTCAAACGGGCATCCAGTTGAATAAAATTTTGCAAAAAGTTTTTGTCCGTTAAAATTTTGTCGCCAATGCCGGGCGTCTCCCGCATTGCAATCACCGCCAAACCTTCAATGGCATTGGTTTGGGGATTAAAAGCAAACATCAAGCGCACATTGTCGCCATAACCTTTGGCTTGTCCCAATGCCGCAATGCCCAAAAAATGCGCTTGTTCGTCATAAACGGCAAAAAAATCGCTTTGCGCTGGATTGTTGTTTTTTTCTATTTTGCCGTTTTCAAAAGCATAAGATTGAATGTTGTTGCCTTTTGGGAAAATTTTAAAAATAGAGCGCTCGGTGGCAATGCGTTTGTTGTTTTGCACCGCATCAAACGTGCTTTGGTAAGCGCCCACAATCACCAAGCCACAAAAAGCCGAAACCAAGCCCAACGTGGCAATCATTTTTTGTGTATTGCCTTTCATTGTTTTTCTCCCGGGCGTTGTGGTTTGCGGCGTTCTTCGGGTTTGGGTTTGTTTTTTAAGATGATTTTTTTCGGTGCCACGGCGCCATCTTCTTCACGGGAAATGTAACTGGGGTGCAATGGATAGGTGGCGCCTTTTTGGCGTTTGTCCAACACGCCTTTGCCAAAAGGTGTGGGTTGCGAAATGCGTTCAATCAAGGGCGTGGCGGCATTGCCCAGCAAAATGGCATACATCACGCCTTCAGGCAAACCGCTAAAATGGCGAATGATAATGGTTAAAAAACCAATTAAAGCGCCATAAAGCCACATTCCTTTTGGTGTAACGGGCGAGGTTGCCATATCCGTTGCCATTAAAACCGCACCCAAAACCAAACCGCCTGAACACAGCGTAAACAAAACGGGCGGAAATTTGGCTGGATCCAACCAATGCAAAAACGCCGCAAAAATGGCGGCACTTGCCAAAACGGATGCGGGAATGCGCCAATCTAAAAATCGGCGAAACGCCAAATAAATGCCGCAAAGCAAAATTAAAATCGGAGAAGGCGATGCCATCACGTGATGACCTACGCCGCTTAATAAATCCACGGTGGACGTTAAAAAACTTTCAAATTTCCACAAAACCAAAGGTGTGGCGGAAGAAATGCCATCCACTTGTTGTTGGCTAATCCAATTTTGAATGGGAACAGGCGCCATCAACGGCATTGCCAAAGTGGAAGGCACGCATTCTATAAAGCGGTTAGGCAACATAGAAGGCGAATAAGTGGCAATAGCAGTGGGAAACGCCGCTTGCGCAAAGGCTCTGCCAACCAAAGCTGGATTAAAAACATTAAACCCCAAACCGCCAAACAAGCCTTTGCCCAAAGCAATGGCGGCAATGCCAGAGATTGCACCCATCCAAAGTGGAAAACCGGGCGGCAAGGTTAAAGCCAGCAACAAGCCTGTAATGCAAGCGGAATAATCTTTTAACGAACCCGATTGCGTGCCCGTTTGAATTAAAAAACGTTCCGTTAAAAGACAAGAAGCCACAATCACCACAATGGACAACAATGCCGATAAACCATATTGAAAAACAAAATATGCCGCCAAAATGATGCACACCGACATCACATGGAACATAATGGTTTCCACGCTTTTGGGGCCTTTAATATGCGGAGAAGGCCGAATTTCTACTAAATTCATTGGCTAGCCGCCCTTTCTCTTAAAATTTGTTTGGAGACACGGAATTGTTGCACAAGCGGAATGTTAGAAGGACAAACAAATGTGCAACAACCGCATTCAAAGCAATCGCCCAAGTGGTAGCGCGATGCCATCAATTCGTATTCGCGTTTGGAAGCCAGCATTCCCAAAGCAGAAGGATTTAATCCCATCGGGCAACTTTCCACGCACGCGCCGCATTTGATGCACGGGTAAGTTTGAAGATTGTCTTTTTGCAACATATCTTCTTTGCGAAAAACCAACACGCCCGAAGTGCCTTTGGTAATGGGCACATCCAATGATGCAATGGCTTGCCCCATCATCGGGCCGCCCAAAATCACTTGATGGCTTTCTGATTCTTTTAAGCCGACATAATCCAGCACAAAACGCACAGGCGTGCCCAGCGGAATCAAATAATTGCCGGGATTTTTAACACCCGGACCAGTAATGGTCACCACGCGTTCCACCAAACCTTGTCCTTGTGGCAATAATTGTCCCAATGCGGTTAAAGTGCCCACATTATTGACCACCATTCCCAAAGAAATTGGCAAAGCGCCCGATGCCAATTCCACGCCAAAAAGCGCCATAATCAGCATTTTTTCAGAGCCTTGCGGGTATTTGGTGGGCACCATCTCGCATAAAATTTCGGCATCGGATAAATTCATTTGGGCAATGGCTTTTTGCACAATATCCACCGCATCGGCTTTGTTGTCTTCAATGCCGATAATCGCGCGCACGGCACCCGATGCTTTCATTGCGTAGCGAATGCCCAGCAACAAATCATTGGGGTTTTCTAACATTAAGCGGTGGTCGCACGTCAAATAAGGTTCGCACTCACAACCATTAACCAACAAAGTGTGCACTTCGGCTTGTTTGGGCACGCTTAACTTGGCATGCGCAGGAAATGCCGCACCGCCCAAACCAACCATACCGCAATCCCAAATGGCTTGGATAATATCGGAAGATTGTGCCGATTCAAGCGACAAATCCACTCCCAAAATTTGATTTTGTGGATTGCCCGGTTCGGCTTCAATAATGATGGATTTTTGCCAAACGCCGCGCGCCGAAGCAAACAATTCTATGGCTTTGACCACGCCTGTAACCGGTGCGTGATGCGGCACAGAAAGCCAACCATCGGCGCGCGCAATCGGTTGGCCACGCAAAACGTGCTCGCCTACTTTCACAATGGGTTTGGATTCTTTGCCAATATGTTGCGAAAGCGGCACCACAAAGCGGTTGGCAAAAGGCAGTCGCCGAATTTTTTGCTTGGCGCTGTGCTCTTTATTGGAAGGCGGATGTTCTCCCCTTAAAAAAGCCTCACCCCGAAAATAATTGAGTAATTTCATAATGCAAAACCTTGCGCTTGGGAATACCGCATTTTGTTAAAAAATCCACGGTCAACCGCCATTTTTTTTGAAAATTTTTTTAGTTGACCGTGGATTTTTTTCAAAATCCACGGTTTCATCGCCAAAAATGTTTAATTGAATTTGTCCGCGCGGGCTTTTAATTTCTCCAAATTCGGTTCAGACGGATCCCACGGCGTGCCCGGATGAATGCAGCTTGCCGTGCATTTTTCAGCCGCTTTAACAATATCCACAAACTTGGCGCCTTTGGCGTTAATCACCACGGCTTGTTTTTGGTCGTTGTAAGCAAACACTTTGGGCGCAATGTTGATGCATTCATCGCACGCGGTGCAATCAGGCGAATCCACATAAGCGGCATCAAAAGAAGCATCCACGCTTGCCAAAGCACTTTTGCCCATTGCCGCCTCGGCTTCGGAAACAGCAACAGGCGGCGTGCTTGGTGTGGCATTGGCATTGCCGCTTAACATATTGGTAATGCGGGCAATCAAATCTTGGCGAATTTCACGCGCCACCTCTTCGGGATTTTCCGCAGAATGTTTGCCAAAACCTGCCACATCTTTTAATTGTTGCCAAAATGCCAAACGCTCTTCACTAGCCAAAACAACTTCACGGCTGAC
This sequence comes from Rhodocyclales bacterium, assembly GCA_050872585.1. GTDB lineage: Bacteria > Pseudomonadota > Gammaproteobacteria > Burkholderiales > Rhodocyclaceae > SFHR01. The sequence continues at coordinate 10,452 of JBNMHE010000025.1, forward strand.
CATCATACGCGCGAGTTGGTTTTTGGAATCCACCATCCAAATATACGGGAATTGCCCTTCGCGCTCGTCTTTTGGCAAAGCGATAAAGTCGGCAAGCGGCATCATATTGCCATTCCACGTGGATTCAGGCGCACGTTTGAAATGTTTGGCAAAACGCCCTTCGGTTACCGCAAAATCGGCAAAGGTCATCGGCACTTCCATGGTTTGCTCGCGTTTTTCGGAATCCAAATAACGCAAGGTGTAGCGCGGCCAATCGGCTTCAATGGCAGGGTTGCCTTCAATGCTGGAACATTCGCTAAATGTGGTGCCGGCATCCGGGTCATAACGGAATAAAGGATAGGCGCGGCCTTCGCACGCCAATTTGCTTTGTTGCACGCTGATATCATCCCCTATGCCGTGTTCCGGTGGGCAAACGGCATAAATGTTAAACAAAGCGGGGCGGCGGGAATTCAAACCGTCAATAAAGCCTTCCAAAAGGTGATTCACGTGCGCGATGGTGCTTTGCAACACAAATGCCGAGCGGTGCGCCATACCGATTAAAGAAATTTCTTTTCTAATTTCTTGTTTGCCGTGTTGCGCCGCGCCAAATGGCGCCATATCGGAGACTTGCCCCACAAAGCCCGAAGTGCAGGCTTGCCCGCCGGTGTTGGAATAAACTTGCGTATCCAACACCAACACCTTAATGGGCATACCCGACATTAAAGCGCGGGATAAATTTTGAAAGCCGATGTCATACATGGCGCCATCGCCACCAATAGAAACCACGGGCGGGCAGAGCAACCATTCTTCTTCGTTGAATTGCTGCCAATCAAAACGGCGTAAAAAGTCATCATGCACATCGGGGTAGTATTCGCCTTTTAATTCCAATTCGGCAAGGCGCACGGCTTTAAAACCATCCGCCATTTTTGCCATATGGCCGGTGAAAATACCCATCGCAACAGAGGGAGAATCTTGGAACAAATGGGAAGTCCATGGGAATGGGTAAGGATTATACGGCCAAGTGGATGCCCAAACGGATGTGCAACCGGTGGAATTGACAATGCCCATCTCACGGCGACCGCGTTTGGTGGGACCTTCCAAATAGCGCCAGCGCAAATCTTTTAATTTTTCCAAGGTTTGCGCAATGGTGCGCATCCAAACCGGGTCAATGGGTTGGGAAGGTTTGCCAGCGGAAACAGAATCAGAGAGTTTGGAAAGCGTTAAATCGCCATCTTTGGCGTTATCAACTGCGGCGATGATGGCTTGGGTATCGCCCACATCCATTGATTCTGTTACTTTCAAACGCACGCGTTTTTCCAAACCTTCAATGAGTTCATTTAAATGTTCCACAAATTTTGCCACACGCGGCTGCATTAAAGCGGTTACCGTGCCGGTAAATAAATGAATAGCGGTTTTTTCGCCACAACCCAAACAAGCACCATCGCCGCAACTCATGGATTGGTAATTGTGTTTGTCCAACAACAAAGTTTCCAAAGCGCCGATTTTTTCATCCAAAGAATCAATGCGGTTGTATTCCTTGGGCGTGGTGGGCAATTTCAACCAAAAATCCCAATCTTTGCGCAATTTCAGCGTGCTTTCATCGGTTTGGGTTACCATTTCCAAAGCATCGTCATCACACACATCCACGCACAAAGCACAAGCTTTGCAGGTGATGGGATTAACCGTAATAGAAAACAAACCGCCCGAACCTTTGCCTTTTTTCTCTTTATTCGTCCAATAAGGTTTGGTAATAGAAAATTGAAAATCGCCCAAAACTTCTTTAAAGCGGTTGAACTCTTCGGTCATTTTTGCTTGGTCGGGAAGTTCGGCTTCGGCAATGGTGGCGGTAATTGCTTCATCAATCAAGCGGCGAACAGGCGCTTGTTCGCCGCTAACCATAGCGCGCAATTTCTTTTCAACATTGCGGCTGGCGCGGCGCAAAAAGCGCGTTGGCGTGCCTGATGTTTCAATGTTGGCGACCACGGTATCAAAAACGCCTTGCACGCTGGAGACCAACCCCGGAATGGCAGAATCTGGGCAAGCGGTGTAACAATTGCCACAGGCGGTGCAGTTTTCGGCTTTCCACAAAGGATGTTCAAAGCGAATGCCCGTCATATCGCGGAAAATGCCGGTGGCAGCAGGCATCATAGACATACCGATGAAAGGATCCACCAAATTATCAGAGCCTTTGCCCGTGGCGTAAAAATGGCCGGTTTGTTCCCAAAAACGATGCACATCGGCAGTTTCACCGGAATTCATCGCAGGCACATCGCGCAACATAATGGGCAATCCCAAATCAGCAGATGCACAATGCAAAGGCGTTGAACCCAAAACTTTGTTGGTGATTTCATGCAATTCAGAAAATCCACGGTGAACCACTTTTAAATTATTTTCCACCACGTTTTGGCCTTTTTTGCCAAACTTGTCTTGCAGTTGTTTTTTCACCGCTTCAAACAAACGCTCTTGATTCAAATCGGCATCTTTCATCACGGAGCTGGCGGCAAAAAACGCACCTTGGAAAGCATTGCCTTGCATGCGCAGTTGCAACTCAGGTGTGCCGGCTTCTTCGCGCGCAATTTGAAAAGCGTCCAAATAGAAAACGCGAATTTCATTATCCACAATGAATTTTTGCGCCCAAAGCGGAAAACTGCCCCAAGTTTGTTCGCCCAAATTGGATTGAATAATAAACACGCCGCCTTTTTTCAAACCTGATAAAGGATTGGAATGCCCAAACACATTGGGGTCAGGGGACAAAACCACATCCACATAAACGTATTCACAATTGATGCGAATGGGTTCAGGTGCCACGGATAAATAATAAGTGGTGGGTTGCCCTTTCTTCTCCGAGCCGTATTTGGGGTTGGCTTTGATGTCGTAACCCAACAATTCAAATAAAGTGACGGCAAGGTTTTTACCTGTGGTAATTGCGCCCCAACCGCCAACCGAATGCATGCGCACGGTGATGGCGCCTTTGGGCAACAAATTGGGGTTTTCAGAACCTTTGATGGCCAATTCTTTAATGCGCGGATAAGCCGCATGCAATTCTTGCTGATGCACTTCGTCTTTGGGATTCAAAGGTTTTCTGTCAAAATCAATGGACAAATAAAAGAATTTTCTTTGCGCACCATCGGGCAACATATTTTCAACCGCGCCAATTAAAGCTTCTGGTTGCATATCGCGCGAGCCCAAACCAAAACAACCAGAATACAAACGCGGCAAATCGTTTGGCGCATAAGTGGCGTAATCGGCATAAGGTTTTTTGCCATCCGCACCTGCGGAATTTTCCACACATTTTGAAACAGTGGCGCGCACTTCACGCATCAAAGGCAAGTCTTCTGCCAAAGGTTGGTCGGTGCGTTCCAAAACCACCACGCCTTTTTTGCCTTTAATCACATGCCCCAACAAATCGCCCGGGAAAGGTCTAAACATAGTGATATTGACCACACCCACTTTGATTTTGCGGGTTTTGCGCAAATAATCTGCCACCGTTTGCGCTTGCACCACCATAGACCCCATGCCGACAATTAAATATTCCGCATCTTCTGCCAAATAAGTGGCAATGCGGTTGTAACGCCGACCGGTTAATTGGAAGTATTCTTCCATGCAGGATTCGGTAATGCCTTCAATGTGTTCAAAAAAATACGGACGTTGCCCTGCCACAGCTTGCATATAAGCATCTTGGTTTTGCACAACGCCGGAGACCATCGGCATATCCACATCCCAAATGGCTGGCACGCGTCTGCGTTTTTCGCCATAAATCATTTTTTGCGCAGGCGTTGGCGTATCAATTAAATCATCGGGTTTGCCTAAAAATTCGGCAACCAATTCACGCTCAGGCAAAAGCGCCGATTCAATCAAATGGGTGGTTAAAAAGCCATCTTGCCCAACAATCGCAGGCGTTAAAGAGAGTTCCGCCACTTTGCGGGCAATTAAATTCAAATCCGCCGCTTCGGTGGCGTTTTTCGCCATCACTTGAATAAAACCGGTGTCATCCACACAGTGATAATCATCGTGGCTGCAATGCACATTTAAAGAAGCTTTGGTGATGGCGCGGCAACCCATATTTAAAACATAAGGCAAGCGTTTGCCCACCGCGCCGTAAAGCGATTCGTGCATAAAAGCAATGCCTTGCGCCGAAGAAAAGTTTGTTGCGCGCAAGCCGCTCATGGACATCCCCGCCGTTACAGCCGCTGCCGCGTGTTCGGATTCAGGTTCCACAAAAATCAAAGGATGGTCGGAAACATTCAAATGTCCTTGTGCCACAGCTTCTGCCCAATATTCGCCCATTTGGGTTGAAGGCGTAATGGGATAAGCGCCAGCGGCATCTGATGCTTCACGCTCAACGTGAATAACCGCGGTGTTGCCATCTACTGCATCGCGCACGCCCGGGTATTTCACATTGTTTTTAACGCGCATATCCTCGGTTTGCATTTCCAAAGCAGCAACAGATTGAAAAGGTTTTTTGTTGATAGACATTCAAACTCTCCTAAAAAATCGGTTTAATGCAAAAGCGGCAAAGCACCATTGCGCAGAATTTTTTTGGCTAATACGCCGCGAATTGGGCGATTGGGTTTTTCATACCAAACGATGGCGCCAGTAGGGCAGCGGTCAATGGCTTTCTTTTCGGTTAAGGCATTCCATTCGTAATGAACCGTTGCCAAATTGTTTTCCAAACTCATCACATTTTCTTTGGAGTCAGCCACGCATTTGCCGCACGCCGTGCAAGCCACTTCACAGGCTTTTTCCGCTGTTTGGCCATCGGCTTGATTTTTGCACGCCACCCACAATTTGTGGGAAATGGGTTGTAAGGAAAACAAACCTTTGGGGCAGACTTCCACGCAATCATTGCAGGCGGTGCATTTATCGGGATCCACAACAGGTAGACCGTGGATATCCATATGAATGGCACCAAAATCGCACACATTCATACAATCGGCTAAACCTAGGCAGCCCCAAGCGCATTCTTTGCCGCCGCCGGATACCACATGCGCTGCACGACAAGAATTGTAACCAGAATAACGCGCTCTCAAATAAGCCACGTGCCTGCCGCCTGCGCACGCCAAACGCGCCACGCGTTTTTCAATTTCGCCCAAACCAACGCCCAAATACAAAGCAATGCTTTTGACTTGGTCAGGGGAAGAAACAGTGCATTGGGCAGGCGGCAATTCGCCAGAGACGACCTTTTCAGAAAAAGCTCTGCAACCCGCGCAACCGCACGCGCCGCAATTGGAATTGGGCAGCATTTGCTCCACTTCATCAATGCGCGGGTCTTCAAATACGAATAATTTTTTATTGGCAAATGCCAACAATGCGGCCAAGGCGATTCCTAATGTCGCCATAAAGCCAGCGGCAATCAACAGGCCAGAAACATCCATACAAACTCCAGCAAAATTTCACAAGGCTCTCAAAAAAACAAATCCACAAGACTGCGTCTTTTTTAACCAATTGCACCCCCAAGCCTTGTGAGCGGGTTTATTGAACAGATGTTCAAAAGCGTTTTTTTCAAGCTGGTTTGCTTAAAACGCCATCACCATTTTGTGACTCGGCGGATTTTATAAAAGCAAATGATGCAATGCAACAAAAAAATTTTAATTTTTTTACAAATTTTAACGGAACTTTTTTTAATTGCCTTTTTGCAAAAGGATAAAACTTGCCATTCGCCCGATTGTTTTATCGCGCCGATGCGAAAAAAAATCAGCATTGCATGTTGTGCAAACATCAAAATTTTGTATGTTTTTTGACAAAACCCCCGCTTTTTCCAATTTAAAAATCGCAATTTTTTTTAAATTTCCCCAAAATTTTTCCTGCTCGAGCGTGGATTTTTTAAAAAAAACTTGTTCTTGCGTTGAAAAAGCATTTTTCACATCATCTTTGACTTCAAAACAACATTCGCCAATTGCTGGCCCCAACCACACATTTAAATTTTCAATATGTTTTTGATTCAATCCACATGCTTTGATTTTGTTTAAAGTATTTTCCACAATGCCGCTAGCCAAACCGCGCCATCCCGCGTGAATTGCCGCGATAGCATGTTGAGAATAAAGCAAAATGGGTAAACAATCCGCCGTTAAAATGGCCAACACTTTGTTTGGTTCAAACGAAACAATGGCATCCGAATCCATTGAAAAATCCAAAGTGCTTGTCACGCAATTGCTGTGCGTTTGGTTCAACCAAAAAATCGGATGATTTAAAAAAGTCAATTTTTGCCGATTGCGCAACACATTTTGAAGAGCATCGCCGGTGTGCGTGGCCAAATTGCCATCTTTGCAAGAACTTTGAAAAATTGCAACGTGTTGATTTTCTAAAATTTTTTGCATGGCTTGCCTTTATTTTTGATTTAAAAAAATCCACGGTCAACAAAATTATTTTTTAAAAAAATTTTACGTTGACCGTGGATTTTTTTTCAAAAAAAGCAACAAGGCAAAAATGTGGAAATTGTGAAAACCCAATGTTAGAATCGCTCTTCTTTCTTAAACCATTGATTTTTAAAGGAAAACAAAATAAAATGAAGACGCAAATTAACAATAATCAATCAATCAATCAATCAATCAATCAATCAATCAATCAATCAATCCAGCCGAGCCGCTTTTGAGCATCATTGTGCCGGTTTACAATGTTGAAAAATATTTGCCTGAAACCATCCAAAGC
>JBNMHE010000026.1:0-16972 GCA_050872585.1 Rhodocyclales bacterium
CAACATACGCTTGCAATTTTAAGCGCAAATGTTGCGCAACCTTTTGGTTACGGGCGCATTGTGCGCGATATTCATGGCGATGTTTTGAAAATTGTGGAAGAAAAAGATGCCGATGAAAATCAAAAAACAATTCATGAAGTCAACACCGGAATTATGCTTATTCCGCCATCCTTGTTGCCTTTTGTTGAAAAAATCCAAAACAACAACGCGCAAAAAGAAAAATACTTAACCGATTTGATTCATCTTGCCAAATGCAACCACACCAAAGTGCAGGCGGTTTTGTTGGACAATGCCATGGAAGGCGAGGGCATTAACGATAAAATAGCGCTTTGCCAAATGGAGCGTTATGTTCAAAAGCAACAAGCGCACAATTTGATGCAGCAAGGTTTAACCTTGATGGATGCCAACCGTTTTGATTTGCGCGGCACTTTGCGTTTTGATAAGGATTGTTTCATTGATGTGGGCGTGGTGTTAGAAGGCAAATGTGTTTTGGGTAAACGCGTTCAAATTGGCGCTTATTGTGTTTTAAAAAATGTGCAAATTGGCGATGATGTGAAAATTTTGCCTTTTTGCCACATTGAAAATGCCGTCATTGAAAAACATTCCAGCGTGGGACCTTTTGCAAGATTGCGTCCCAATGTGCATTTGAAAGAAAACGTGCATGTGGGCAATTTTGTAGAAATGAAACAATCTACTTTGGGCAACAACAGTAAAGCCGGACATTTAAGCTATTTGGGCGATGCCAAAATTGGTGAAAATGTAAACATCGGCGCTGGCACCATCACTTGCAATTACGATGGCTTTCAAAAATCGGCAACCACCATTGAAAATGGCGCTTTTATTGGTTCGGGCACGCAATTGGTTGCGCCTGTTGAAGTAGGCAAAAACGCATTGATTGCGGCTGGCACTACTTTAACCAAAAATGCGCCTGCGGATTCTTTAACGCATTCGCGCATGATGCAAAAATCCTTACCCAAAAAGAAAAAGTGAAAAATCCACGGTAAACTAAAAAAACTTCAAAAAAATTTTGGGTTGACCGTGGAAAATCTCATTCATTTGTTGCGCGAAAAAATCAAAATTGGTGAATCGGCAATACGTTTGGCGTATTTTCAAAATTTCAATGCGCACGAGATGAAAACTGCGCGCACCGATTTAATTGATTCTGTTTTGTGCGCACTTTTTGATGATTTCAAACAAAAACTGCCTTCTTCTTTTATGCCCGCTTTGGTGGCCATTGGCGGTTACGCAAGAAAGGATCTTTTTCCGCATTCGGATATTGATTTGTTGGTGCTCATTCCCAATGCGCATGGTGCCCAAATGCATTTGGAAAATTTTGTAGCCAAGTTGTGGGATTTGAATGTGAAAATGGCGCACCGCGTTGGCACCATCAATGAAGCATTAGAAAGCGCCAAAATGAATACCGCTACGCAAACCGCTTTGTTGGAAGGGCGATTTTTATCGGGTAATCAAACGCTTTTTTTGTCGTTTCAAACGCGGTTGCGCGCCATGATTGACCCCATTGATTTTTTGAGAATCAAACGTTTTGAACAAAAAGAGCGCCATCAACGGTTTAACAATACGCCTTACAATTTGGAACCCAACATCAAAGAATCGCCCGGCGCTTTGCGCGATTTGCACGTGATTTTATGGCTTGCCAACATTGCGGGCGTGGGTAAAACTTTTGTTGAATTGAATCAAAATGCTTTGTTATCGGATGAAGGATTGAAAATTGTTCAACAAGCAGAAAATTTTTTAAGTCATTTGCGCATTCGCCTGCATTATTTAACCCACAAAGCCGAAGACCGTTTGCTGTTTGATTACCAAGAAGAATTGGCAAAAAGCTTTCATTGGCAAGGGCAAAATGCATGTGATTCTGCCTCTCTTTTGATGCAACATTATTACCAAAATGCCAAAGTGGTGATGCTGTTGGGACAAATTGTGAATCAAAGCATTTTTAATGCGTGTGCGCCAGAACACATTCCTTTGCCCGAAAAAATAGACGATGATTTTCAAATTATGGATGATTCTTTGGATGTGATTCACCCTTTGGCATTTCAACAAAATCCTTCTTTGATTTTCAAATCTTTTTTGAAAATGCAAGAATTGACGCATTTGAGCACAATGAGTGCGGCAACTTTGCGTGCTTTGTGGCAAGCGCGTTTTCAAATCAATGAAAATTTTCGGCAAAACCCAGTGCATCAAGCGCAATTTTTGCAATTGTTGTGTGCGCCCAAAAATGTAGCGCGTGAATTAATACGTTTGAATGAATTGGAATTGTTGGGTGCGTATATTCCGAGCTTTCAAAAAATTGTTGGGCAAATGCAATACGATTTATTCCATGCTTACACGGTGGATCAGCATAGTTTTCAATTGTGCAAATTGCTTGAAAATTTAAGAAATGAAGAATTGGCTTATGAATATCCCTTGTTAAGCCGCTTGATGCGCAATTTTGAAAAACCTGCCATTTTGTTTTTGGCAGCACTTTTTCACGATATTGCCAAAGGTCGCGGTGGCGATCATGCCGAATTGGGCGCCCAAGATGCCCGAGATTTTTGCATTTTGCATGCTTTGCCCCAAGAAGATGCCGATTTTGTGGTGTGGTTGGTTCACAATCATTTGAAAATGTCTTTGACCGCTCAAAAAGAAGATTTGTCCTTGCCTGAAACCATTGAACATTTTGCGCATTGGGTGGGCGATTTAACGCATTTGAATGCTCTTTATTTATTAACACACGCCGATATTCGCGCAACCAATCCCAAAATTTGGAACACATGGAAAGCCAAATTGTTGGAAGAACTTTACATTGCCGCGCAAAATTTTTTGCTTCAAAAAGAAAAAACGCCAACGCAAGGCGTTGTGGAAATGCGCAAAGCCAATGTTTTAAAAGCCTTGCGTTATTTTGCATTGCCTTATGCCATTCAAAATGGTTTGTGGAAAACTGTGGATGATGTTTATTTTATGCGCCATAGTGAAGAAGAATTGATTTGGCATTTGAAAACTTTGCATTACCAAAAAGAAAAAAATGTGGTGGCATCGCGTTGGATAGACGATGCTTTGGAAGTGTTGATTTTCACGCCCGATTCACCTGATTTGTTCACGCATTTGGTCGGTTTTTTTGCGCGCCAAAATTTCAATGTGTTGGATGCCAAAATTCACACCACTTCGCAAAATATGGCGCTGGATTCTTTTGTTTTGTTGCACAATGAAAAACCAATGATGGCGCCCAAAATTTTAAAAAATACCAATCATTTGATTTTAAAAATGTTGAAAAATCCAAATAAAAAAATGTTGCCTATTTTGCATACACGTTTGCCGCGCCAATTGCGGTATTTTCCTTTAAAAACAGATATTATGATTAAACCCGATGAAAATAAATTGTTTTATCGTTTTTATATCACCACTTCTGACCAACCGGGATTGTTGTATTTGATTGCCAATACGTTTAAAAAATTCAATATTAAAATTCACAGCGCACGCATTATTACAATGGGCGAGCGCGCCGAAGATGTTTTTTTAATTAGCGCACAAGGTTTAAATGATGAAAATTTTCGCTTGAATTTGGAGCGCGCCGTAATGGAAGCGGTTAAATTATAAAAAATCAATAAAAAAATAAAAAAATAAAACAAACAAATAAACAAATAAAAAAATAAAAAAATCCACGGTCAACCGATTATTTTTTTTAATTGAAAAAAAATTGACGTTGACCGTGGATTTTTTTAATTTTAATTTGTTTTAATTTTTAAATTGATTAAAAATTAAAAAATTTAAAAATATTTTACAAGCGTAAATCTGCTTCGTATTCTGGCAAAAGGTATTTTAAATCGTAAAGAATGTGGCGCTGTTTGCCAAAAGAATGGATACGATCAACGCCCAACACGGTGAATTCTCGGTGCGCAACCGCCAAAATAATGGCATCGTAAGTGTCGCGCTCAGGCATTTCAAGCAAATGAATGCCGTAAGATTGCTGCGCTTGTTCTTTTTTCACCAATGGGTCAAAAACATCCACTTGGCATTGGAATTCTTGCAATTCTTTGACAATATCCACCACGCGCGTGTTGCGAATATCCGGGCAATTTTCTTTAAAAGTCAAACCCATAATCAAAACGCGCGCATTGTTAATGGCAATATTTTTGCGCGTCATGGCCTTCACACATTGTTGTGCCACATAAATGCCCATTTGGTCGTTCAAACGTCTGCCCGCAAGCATAATTTCTGGTTGATAACCAATTTGTTGGGCTTTGTGCGTTAAATAATAGGGATCAACACCAATGCAATGTCCGCCCACCAAACCCGGCATAAAAGGCAAAAAATTCCATTTGGTTGCAGCCGCTTCCAACACCGCTTGGGTATCCAACCCCATTTTGTTGCAAATAATGGCAAGTTCGTTGATTAAAGCAATGTTGACATCGCGCTGCGTGTTTTCAATCACTTTTGCCGCTTCTGCCACGCGAATAGATGGCGCTTGGTGCGTGCCAATTTGAATGATTTCGCGATAAAGTTCATCAATTTTATTGGCCGCCTCCGGCGTAGAACCGGATGTGATTTTGCAAATGTTTTCCAAACGATGCACTTTGTCGCCGGGATTAATGCGTTCAGGGCTGTAACCGACAAAAAAATCAGAATTCAAACTCAAATTGGCAATGCGTTCCAACAAAGGCACGCATTCGTCTTCTGTTGCGCCAGGATAAACGGTGGATTCATAAATAACAATATCGCCCGTTTTCAAAACGGAGCCGACCAATTCGGTAGCCAAAAGCAAAGGTTTTAAATTCGGGCGTTTGTATGTATCAATGGGCGTGGGCACTGTGATAATAAAAACATTACACAAACGCAATTCATTTTTATTGGTGGTCAAGCGCAAAAATTGTGCTTTTTTTAATTCTTCGCTGTTGATTTCTTTGGTGGAATCATTTAAAGCCTGCAATTCTTGTATGCGCTGGGCGTTGGTATCAAATCCCAAAACAGAACGTTTTTTGCCAAAAGCAACCGCCAAAGGCAAACCCACATAACCCAAACCAATAATAGCCAAACGAATATCGTCTGTTTTCATTGTTTACTCCGTTAATAAATCCGAAAAAGAAATGGCGGTTTGGTCTTTAAAAGAAAGCAAGGGATTGTTTATGCCGATTTTTTTGAATTCTGTATCCCAAGAGATATTTAATGTAGGATCATCCCAACGAATACAACCTTCTGCTTTGGGATTATAAAAATCGGTGGTTTTGTAGAGCAATTCCGTGTTGTTTTCCAAACTCAAAAAACCGTGCGCAAAACCGGGCGGAATCCAAAATTGCTTTTTGTTTTCTGCACTCAAACAAACAGAAACCCAAGTGCCAAAAGAAGGGCTATCTTTTCTAATATCCACCGCCACATCAAAAATAGAACCAGCAACCACGCGCAACAATTTGCCTTGCGCAAAAGGTTCTTTTTGAAAATGCAAACCCCTTAAAACACCTTTGGCACTTTTGGAATGGTTATCTTGAACAAAATTTAAATTAAGACCTGTTAATTCATGCAATTTTTTTTGGTTAAAACTTTCAAAAAAAAATCCCCGCTCGTCTTCAAAAACGTCCGGGGTGATGATGAATACTTCGGGAATCATTGTTTTGGTTACTTGCATTTTTTTGCCTTTAACGTGTTTTTGCCGTTTTCAAAAGATTTTGTAAATATAAACCATAATGCGTTTTGGAAAAATAATCGGCGGCTTGTTGCAGTTGTTCATCATCAATCCAAGCTAGGCGCCATGCAATTTCTTCCGGGCAAGCCACTTTCAAAGATTGGCGTTTTTCAATGGTGGCAATAAATTGTCCGGCTTCCAATAACGATTCGTGCGTGCCGGTATCCAGCCACGCAAAACCGCGCCCCATAATTTCCACAAACAAGGCATCTTTTTCCAAATAATGCCGATTGATATCGGTAATTTCCAATTCCCCGCGCGCACTTGGGCGAATGGTTTTCGCAATACCGCAAACGTTTTCATCATAAAAATAAAGTCCCGTCACGGCATAATTGGATTGGGGTTTTTTCGGTTTTTCTTCAATAGACAAGGCTTTGAAATTGTCATCAAAAGACACAACGCCGTAACGCTCAGGGTCATTGACCGCATAAGCAAAAACGCTGGCACCTTGTGGGCGGCGATTGACTTCTTGCAATTTGTGGCTAAATTGATGGCCATAAAAAATGTTGTCGCCCAAAATCAAAGCACTTGGCGCACCATTTAAAAATTTTTCGCCCAAAATAAAAGCTTGCGCCAAACCTTCGGGTTTTTCTTGCACTTGGTATTGAATGTGAATGCCCCATTGCGCACCATCTTTCAAAAGCATTTCAAAACGCGGCGTATCTTGCGGTGTGGAAATCACCAAAATTTCGCGAATGCCCGATAGCATTAAAGTTGTGAGCGGGTAATAAATCATCGGTTTGTCGTAAATGGGCAACAACTGCTTAGAAACCGACAACGTGGCAGGGTAGAGCCTTGTTCCTGCGCCGCCTGCCAAAATAATGCCTTTGCGCTCTTTCATATGGCGTTTCCTTTTTGAAAAAAATAATGCGTTGACCGTGGATTTTTATCAATTTTATTAAAATAAACATTTTAATTTTTTGTTTTTTATTTTTTTTATTCCTTTTTAATTTGAATCATAATGTTTTTGAACCCATTCTCGGTAATTGCCATTTTGCACATTGTGAATCCATTCGTTATTGTTTAAATACCAACGGATGGTTTTATTTAAACCACTTTTTAAATTTTCTTGTGGCTTCCAATTCAATTCTTTTTTGATTTTGTTGATATTCATTGCATAACGGCGATCGTGCCCCGGGCGGTCGGTTATAAATTGAATTTGATTTTTATAAGAAGTTTCTTTGGGTTTTAATTCATCCAAAATAGAACAAATATTTTCCACAATTTCCAAATTGGTTTTTTCTGATTCGCCGCCGATATTATACGTTTGCCCCAAAATTCCTTTTTCTAAAATAGCCATTAAAGCATTGCAATGGTCAACAACATATAACCAATCGCGAATTTGTTTGCCATCGCCATAAATGGGTAATTTTTTGTTATTTAAAGCATTTAAAATCACCAATGGAATCAATTTTTCAGGGAATTGAAACGGACCATAATTGTTGGAACAATTGGAAGTTAAAACCGGCAAATGGTAAGTGTGAAACCACGCCCGCACCAAATGGTCGCTTGCCGCTTTGCTTGCGGAATAAGGGCTATTGGGTTGGTATTGATGATTTTCTGTAAATGACGGCGCATTTAATTCTAAACTGCCATAAACTTCATCGGTTGAAACGTGTAAAAAACGAAAATTTTCTTTATTATTTTGATTTAAATTTTCATAATAATTTCTTGCCGATTCCAACAATTGAAAAGTGCCAAAAATGTTGGTTTCTATAAATTCTTTTGGCGAATGAATGCTGCGGTCAACGTGCGATTGTGCCGCAAAATGAATCACCGCGCGCGGTTGGTATTCTTTGAATAAAGAATCAATTAAATTTTTATCACCAATATTGCCTTTGATAAATTTATAATTGAGGTTATTTTCAACCGATTTTAAATTTTCTAAATTGCCAGCATAAAATAAAGCATCTATATTTAAAACAGGTTCATTTTTTAAATTTAACCAATTTAAAATAAAATTACTGCCGATAAATCCAGCGCCGCCGGTTACAAAAATCATGGGGTTGCTCCATTTTCTTCACGTAAAAAAACAGGAAAACGCGGTTTTTGGTTTTGCGTATATTCCCGAAAACGAAAGCGAATTATAGCGCCAATTTCAGGCGCTTGAATACGTTCCTTGTTGCGCAATCCGCTGCCAATAGAAAAAACATTGCCTTGTTCATCTTGCACCAAGAGCGCGCCCACTTTGCCTTTGAGTTTGCCTTTTCCGGGAATGTGCGCAATCACTTGGGCGCTGCCCATTTTCCAAGGTTTTAATTTTAATAAATAATCGCTTCTGCCCACAACATAAGGCGCATTGATTTGATGCAACATTAAACCTTCGCCGCCTTCTTTTACAATTTCTTCTAATTTTTGGTGCAATTCTTGTTTGTTTTTTAATGTAAATTGTGGAATAACAAAAATCCACGGTACACGCAAATTTTTTTTGATTTTTAATAATGTTTCATAACGTGTTTTAAAATCACCTTCATATTCTGGCAATTCAAAAAGATTATAAGAAACTTTTTTCCATTCTTCATTGTTTTCTTTTGAAAATTTTCGGCGAACAAGAGAAGATATTTCATTAAATTTGCCGCGCCCCATCCACAATTCGCCATCTAATTTTATTTTTGGAAAATCGGCGGTAAACCATTGGGGTGCATTTATTTTGTTGCCGCTTCTTGTATATAAAAATTCGCCATCCCAAAAAGCACGAATGCCATCTAATTTTTCGCTGATTAAATAATTTTCAACTTTTATATTTTCATCATAATATTTTGCCAAAATTAAATCGGGTTTTTGGGCACAAACTGGAAAAGAAAAAAATACAAAAAATAAAAAAAGAAAAAAAGCACAAATAAAATTAAAAAACAAATTGTGAATGTTATTCTTCATTTTCACCGCTCCATTTTCGGCGCGCTTGGCGTGCATTGTGAAAGATATTTTCTAATTGTTTGCCATCTTTATTGGCCAGCGCCACGCTGATTTGGTCTAGCGCCATTTGGTATTCAGCCAATTCTTTCATCAAGGCGTGGCGGTTGGACAAACAAATATCGCGCCACATTTCTGGGTGGCTTGCGGCAATGCGTGTGAAATCTCTAAAACCCGATGCGGCAAAATCAAAATAAAGTGCGGCGTTTTTGCGGTTTGCCAATTCATCAACCAAGGCAAAAGACAACAAATGCGGCAAATGGCTCACCGATGCAAAAATTTGGTCGTGCATTTCAGGTGTTAATTCAAAAATCTCCGCACCGCATATTTGCCACGCTTTGATTGCTTTATTTAAAAAATCTTCTTTATTTTCATTTAATGGCGTAATCACCACTTTTTTATTTTGAAATAATGTGGCAAATGCCGCTTTGGGACCGCTAAATTGTGTGCCGGCAATAGGATGTGCGGGCACAAATAAACCGATTTTATTTTTCAAAATTTTTTGCGCTTGCAAAATCACCGACATTTTGGTAGAACCCGCATCCATAATCATATTGTTTTCGTTTAAATAAGGCGCAATTTCTTTTAAAATAATCGGCATTTGTTGCATAGGCGTGGCAATAAATATTAAATCGGCATTTTTAATTTCCGATTCAATATTATTAGCGCCTCGGTCAATAATGTTTAATTCTTGCGCCTTTTTTAAGGTGGCGGGCGAGCGAGAAAATCCCACAATTTCTTTTGCCGCTCCTGCTTTTTTCAAAGCCAAAGCAAATGAGCCACCAATTAAACCCACGCCAAAAACAATGATTTTTTGGAATAAAAAATGATTTTCCACGGTCAACCTTTTATTTTTTTCAAAAATACAATTTAAAAAATGGTTTTTCAATTATATTTTTGCCAATTCTTCTAAAAAACGCGCATTTTCATAATCGGTGCCAATGGTTACTCTCAAATGATTGGGAAGATTATAATTTTTTAATGGACGAACAATAATTCCTTTTTTTAATAGTTTTAAATTCACGCTTTCTGCACTTTCTTTTTCAGGATTAAAATAAATGGTAATAAAATTACCAGACGATGGAATATATTCGTAATTTAAATTTTTTAATCCATTTTCAATAAATTGCATTCCATTTTGATTGTTTTCAAAACTCTTATTTAAAAATTCAAAATCGGTGCGCGAAGATAATGCGGCAATCAATGCCAAATTATTCACATTAAAAGGCGTTCTAATGCGATTAAACAAATCGGCAATTTCCAAAGAAGTTACCGCATAACCAATTCTCAAACCCGCCAAACCATAAATTTTTGAAAAAGTGCGCGTGATAATGATATTAGGATGATTTTGAATCCATTCCACATTATTGGCTTGTTTTTCTTTGGGAAGATATTCATTGTAAGCTTCATCAATCACCACAACAATGTGTTTTGGAATGTTTTGAATAAAATCCAAAATTTCATTGTGTGGCAAAAAAGTGCCTGTGGGATTATTAGGATTGGCAATCCAAATAACTTTTGTTTTTTCATTGATTAAATTTTTTATTTCATTTAAATTGTGGCCAAAATGATTGGATTTTGCCATGATTGGTTTTGCGCCCACACTTAATGTGGCAAGCGGATAAATAGCAAAAGCATATTCTGAATAAATTGATTCTAATCCGGGGGCTAAAAAAATCCGCGCGATTAAATCCAATAAATTATTAGAACCATTGCCTAAAACAATTTGATTGATATTCACGTTTAAATCATCGGCTAATGCGTTTTTTAATTCAAATTGATCGGGGTAACGTGATAATCCTGATAATGCTTTTTCAATAGCCATTTTGGCTTTGGGAGATATTCCCAAAGGATTTTCATTGGAAGCCAGTTTAATAATATTTTCTTCTTTAATATTTAATTCTCGGGATAATTCTGTAATGGGTTTTCCGGGTTGGTAAGGAGATAAGGCGCGGATATAATCATTGGCTTGATTTTGTAAGGCAATATTCATTTTAAAATCCTTTCAAAAAAAATACGGGTTGACCGTGGATTTTTTAAATAAAAGCGGGATAAGAACCCAAAATTTTTAAATAAGCGGCACGGCGTTGCAATTCTTTTAAAGCCGCCGCCAAAGAAAAATCATTTTGATGACCTTCCACATCCACAAAAAAAACATATTGCCACAAGGCATTGGCAATGGGGCGCGATTCCAAATGCGTCATTGAGATGCCGCAAGCCGAAAAAGGCAGCAGCATTTCGTGCAAAGCGCCTGTGCGGTTGGGCGCTGCCATAATCAACGATGTTTTGTCTTTTTGAGAAGGCGGCACATTTTCTTTGCCCAAAACAAAAAAGCGCGTGCTGTTTTGCCGTGAGCTTTCAATGCCTTTTGCCAAAATGGCAACATCGTAATGATTCGATGCGGTTTTTCCGGCGATAGCGGCGGCGTTTTTTTCGTTTTGTGCTTTTAAAACGGCGCTGGCATTGCTTTCTACTGGAATTTGTTTGGCATTGGGCAAGTTTTCAAAAAGCCATATTCGGCATTGCGCAAAAGCTTGCGCGTGCGCATAAATGGTGTGAATATCGCTTAAATGTTGGGCATTGGAAAACAAATTGTGGTTGATGCGCAAAATCACTTCGCCCACAATTTTCAAAGGGGTTTCCATTAACAAATCCAAGGTGCGCGCCACACTGCCTTCGGCAGAATTTTCAATGGGCACCACGGCGTAATCGGTTTGGTTTGTTTCGGCTAACTTGAAAACCGATTCAATAGAATTTTCTGGGAAAAATTGCGCGGCATGCCCAAAATGATAACGCGCCGCACTTTCGGTAAAGGTTCCACAAGGGCCCAAAAATGCCACCGAATTGGGGCGCTCCAATGCAAGTGTGGCGGACATAATTTCTTTGTAAATTTGCCGCAAGTTTTCATCTTTAAAAGGGCCTTGATTTTTTTGGGTAACGTGATTCAAAACTTGCGCTTCGCGCGCGGCGGTGTAAGCCGATTGTCCAGCATTCAAGCGCGCTTTGATTTTGCCAATTTCTTGTGCAATTTTGGCGCGTTGGTTTAATTTTTGAACAATTTCGTCGTCCAAGGCGTCAATTTGGGCACGCCAAGGCGCTAATTCTTCTTGCAAAGCAGATTGGTCATTCATTTTTGTTACACTTTTTTGAAAGGTTTTTATAATACGCTTTTTTCTTTTTGCCTTTTAATTTTATGAATTTAGCCAAAACTTTTGAACCCAAAGATATTGAAAGCCGCTGGTATGCCCAATGGGAAGAAAAAGGCTATTTTGCCGCCGGTGTGGATGAAAACGCGCCTAATAATTTTTGTATTTTAATGCCGCCGCCCAATGTTACCGGCACGCTTCATATGGGGCACGGTTTTAATCAAAGTTTGATGGATGCGCTAACGCGTTACCATCGGATGAAAGGCGACAATACGCTTTGGCAACCCGGCACCGATCATGCGGGCATTGCCACGCAAATTGTGGTGGAGCGGCAGTTGGATAAAGAAAAAATCTCGCGCCACGATTTGGGGCGTGAAAAATTTTTAGAAAAAGTTTGGCAATGGAAAAACTATTCCGGCGGCACCATTACCAATCAAATGCGGCGTTTGGGTGCATCGCCCGATTGGTCGCGCGAGCGCTTCACCATGGATTCTTCTATGAATGAAATTGTGGTGAAAATTTTTGTAGAACTTTATAAAAAAAATCTCGTTTACCGTGGAAAAAGGTTGGTTAATTGGGACCCTGTTTTAAAAACCGCCGTCTCTGATTTGGAAGTGGTGCAAGAAGAAGAAAAAGGTTTTTTGTGGCATATCCGTTATGATTTATCCGATGGTTCCGGACATTTGGTGGTGGCGACCACGCGCCCTGAAACTTTGTTTGGCGATGCCGCGGTGATGGTGCATCCGGATGATGAACGCTACCAATCGTTGATTGGCAAAAGCGTCAAATTGCCTTTAACCGATTTGGAAATTCCCATTATTGCGGACGAATACGTTGACCGTGAATTTGGCACGGGTTGCGTGAAAGTAACCCCCGCGCACGATTTTAACGATTACGCCGTAGGGTTGCGCCACCATTTGCCGATGCGCAACATTTTTACGTTGGATGCCCAAACCAATGAAAATGTGCCTGAAAAATACCAACATTTAGACCGCTTTGCCGCGCGTGAAAAGGTTTTAAACGATTTAAAAAACAACGGACAACTTTTAAAAACCGAGCCGCATTTGCTGAAAATTCCAAGAGGCGACCGCACCCATTCGGTGATTGAACCGATGCTTACCAACCAATGGTTTGTGGCGATGAGCCAAAAAGACGACTCGGGAAAATCCATTGCTGAGCGCGCTTTGGATGTGGTGCAAAATGGTGCCATTCGTTTTTACCCTGAAACTTGGGTCAACACTTACAACCAATGGCTTTTGAACATTCAAGATTGGTGCATTTCGCGGCAATTGTGGTGGGGGCATCAAATTCCCGCTTGGTATGGTGAAAATGGCGAAATTTTTGTGGCGCACAATGAAGAAGAAGCCCAAGAAGAAGCCCAAAAAGCAGGTTACAACGGCACATTAACGCGCGATGAAGATGTGTTGGACACGTGGTTTTCTTCTGCTTTGTGGCCGTTTTCCACGCTGGATTGGACGGGCGATGTTGAAAAAGACAAAAACAACCGCATTTTGCAGCAATATCTGCCATCAAGCGTTTTGGTTACGGGTTTTGATATTATCTTTTTTTGGGTTGCCAGAATGGTGATGATGACCCTTTTTGCAACCGATAAAATCCCTTTTCATCACGTTTATGTGCATGGTTTGATTCGCGATTCCAAAGGGCAAAAAATGTCCAAATCCAAGGGCAACGTGCTTGACCCGATTGATTTAATTGACGGCATTGATTTGGAATCGCTCATTCAAAAACGCACTTTTGGCTTGATGAATCCCGAACAAGAAAAAGAAATTATTCAAAACACAAAAGATGAATTTCCCAACGGCATTCCCGCTTTTGGCACGGATGCTTTGCGTTTTACTTTTTTAAGTTTGGCAAGCCCCGGGCGTGATATTAAATTTGATTTAAAACGTTGTGAAGGTTACAAAAACTTTTGCAACAAATTGTGGAATGCCACGCGTTTTGTTTTGATGAATTTGGGAGAAAATAAAATTTCTTCTAACATTCAAAAAAACAAATGCACTTTTGCGGATTTGTGGATTTTAAATTCTTTTAATTCGGTAATTAAAGAAATGGATATTCATTTTAAAAATTACCGTTTTGATTTATTAGCCAATGCGTTGTATAAATTTGTTTGGGATGAATTTTGCGATTGGTATTTGGAAATTGCCAAAATTGAATTGAATCATTCCAATCAAGAAAATGCTGAAAATAAAAAATCCGTTTTGTTTTTTGTATTAGAAAACATTTTGCGTTTGGCGCATCCTTTAATTCCTTTTATAAGCGAAGAATTGTGGCAAAACCTGATTGTTTTATCCAATCAAAAAGACAAAAAAGAATCGTTGATGTTAATGCCTTGGCCAAAAGAAAATGCTGCTTTTGAAAATGCCGATTCTGTTCAAAAAATGGAGCGTTTGAAAGCGTTTATTTCCGCCACACGCATTTTAAGGGGAGAGATGAAATTATCGCCCGCACAAAAAGTGCCATTGATGATTGGCATTCAAAATGAAACCATCAAAAATGAAATTGCCGAATTTATTCCCATTTGGTGTGTTTTGGGGAAATTATCTGAAATTAAAATTGTAGAAAAAATCCCTGAAAACACCGCCGCCCCCGTTTCTATTGTTTTTGATTGTTCTTTGATGTTGGAAATAGAAATTGACAAAACGGCAGAAAAAAAACGTTTGGAAAAAGAAATAGAATCCATTCAAAAACAAATTCAAATTGCAGAAAATAAATTAAATAATCCGCAATTTGTAGAACGTGCGCCAGAACATATTGTTTTGCAAGAAAAAGAGCGTTTAAAACAATTTACAGAGAATTGCCAAAAATTAAAAAATCTTTTTGAAAAAATGTAAAAAATAAAATAAAAAAATCCACGGTCAACCTTTAAAAAATTTAAAAAAATTTCAAAAAAATTTTTAAGTTGACCGTGGATTTTTTTTATTTTTGATTTTTTTTGGATTGTTCGTATTTTTTAATAGAAAGAATAAAAGGTTGAATATCATAATTGTTAATTTCATTTTCCATTTTTTCAAAAAATTGTTGTTGGTTATTTAAAGTTAAACGGTGTGTGTTATTTTGAACCGCAGTTAAAAATAAAGAATTCATATCGGTATTATAATGGTTGCCATCGCAATAATTATTTAAATGATTGGGATAATCCAAATCATCAAAAGCATAAATTTTCACATTTTTAAAAGGTTCCAATTCTTTTAAAATCCACAACAACATTGTTTTAAAATCCGCATAATATTGTGCGCCCGTTCTTCCTTCGTGGTAAATCTTCTCGGTTGGAATTTTATAAAATGCCCGTGAAAAAGGCGGAACAATTAAATGAAATTGCACATTTGGATTTTGTTGGATTAAATCAAATAAATAATTTTGAACATATTGTTTTATTTTTACTATATCTTGTGCGGGGGGAGGGGGCAAATTTTTGGTAACTATATGTAGTCCTTGTAAGGAACCTTCTTTTCTGTCTTCCCACCAATAATCAAAACCTTGAAAACCACGTTTGCGTGAAAAATACCATTTGGTTAAATTTTCTAAATCGGCATAACCAACGCATCCAGAATCGTTTTTCCAATACAAAACGCAGCGCAAAAAATGGGTATTAAAATAATAAGGAAAACGTGAAACAAAACGGGTTATTTTATTTTCGCTGTATATTTTTTCATTCATAATCATAGTTGAAGGCGCAACATTCATAAAATCATAAGAATCCAAAGAGTAAATAACATTTTGAATGTTTTGTCTTTTAAAAGCATAATTTAATAAAATATTTCTTTCTTTAAAACGTGCCACACCAAAAGACAAATTAACCCATTTTCCGCCGATTTTCTCCTGTGCTTGATGAATAGAAGTGTTTTCCAACATAGAAGAACCGGTGATAATAGAATCAAAAGACATATTGTCAATTATTCCAGCGGCAGCAACACGCATATCTGACATAAATGTTTTTTCACGCCAAATGGGCGCATGAAAAAATTGAAAAGGGTCGTAAAGATAAAATAAAATAAAAAGGCCAAAAAGTGCCAATTCGCCAAACAAAAAAACAATTAAAAAAGAAAGTGAAAATTTTTGTGCATTTATTTTAAACATTTTTTATTTCTACTCTAAAAAAACATATTAAAAATTAAAATAAATAAAAGGAGAATAAGTGTTTTGTAATAAAATTTGCAGCGCCAAATTGCGCAAAGACCATAAAAATAGAATGATGGTAAAAATAAGATAATAAGTTTGCGGACGAAATTGTTTTAATTTGTAAATGCTGTTTTTTGTAAAAACACAAACAAAAACAATTAAAAATAAAAAAATCAAAAAACGATTGGGCGATGCATGCAAATTAACAAAAGTTTGGTGCCATTTATTTGGAATATCAATTAAAACAAAACCAAACATAGATTGTAAAATAGAAAATGCCGCTTGCACATTTTCTGCTCTAAAAAATACCCATGCAATATTGACAAAGTTAAATGTTAAAAACCAACAAAAGAATTGATAAATTTTTTTGTGTTTATTTTTTTCAATAAAATTTTTAAAATTCCAAGAATACAATCGGTGAATAATCATTGCGCTGCCGTGCAAAATTCCCCAAATAATAAATCCCCAACCGGCGCCGTGCCAAATACCGCTTAAAAATGCAACAACAAATAAATTGCGGCATTCTAATAATTTATTGATTTTGTTGCCGCCCAAAGGAATATACAAACATTCTTTAAAAAAACGTCCCAAAGTAATATGCCAGCGCCTCCAAAATTCCGATATATTTAAAGATTGATAAGGTGAATTAAAATTGATCGGTAACATAATACCAAACATTAAACCCAAACCGATTGCCATATCGCAATAACCGCTAAAATCAAAATAAAGTTGAAAAGTATAAGAAAGTGAAGCTCCCCAAGCTTCTGCTGTATTTAAAATATCGCCTTTTTCAACATATTGAAAACCAGCATTGGCATAATTGGAAAATCGATCGGCAATAATAACTTTTTTAAACAAACCAAGGCAAAAAATAAAAATACCTTTTGCCAAATAATCCCACAAAATACCAGGTTTTAAATGCGCAAATTGCGGCATCATTTCTTTGTGATGAACAATAGGACCAGCAATTAATTGTGGAAAAAAACTAATAAACAAAGCATAATCTATAAAATTTAAATTTTTATTTTGATTTTTATTTTTCTTTTGATGATAACAATCCAATAAAAAAGCAATTTGTTGAAAAGTAACAAAAGAC
>JBNMHE010000027.1:0-16803 GCA_050872585.1 Rhodocyclales bacterium
AAAAAAACACAAAACAAATTGCTTTTTTTTATCCTTGTTGTTTTTATTCTTTTGTTTTTTAAAATATATTTTTAATTGATTTTAATTAAATTAAAAAAATCCACGGTCAACTTGTTTTTTATTTTTTTTATTTTTTTAATTTATTTTTCATTTAATTATTCAAATATCTTCTTTGTGCTTCAAATAAAGCAATGCCCGCAGCAACGGAAACATTTAAACTTTCCACCATGCCAAACATTGGAAGAAAAGCAAGCACATCACAAGTTTTCATGGTTAATTGGCGCAAACCTTCGCCTTCGCTGCCCACAACCAAAGCCAAATTTTGAGACAATTCTATTTGGTAAAAATTTTGCTCAGCAGAATCTGCCAAACCCACCACCAAAAATCCAGATTCTTTGAGTGTGCGCAAGGTGCGCGCCAAATTGGTGACCATCACATAAGGCACCGATTCTGCCGCGCCCGATGCGGTTTTGATGGCAATTTCATTTAATCCCACCGAGCGGTCTTTGGGCGCAATCACCGCTTTTGCGCCGGCGCCATCTGCCACGCGCAACAAAGCGCCCAAGTTGCGCGGGTCGGTGATGTTATCCAAAACCAACAGCAAAGAAGGCGCTGTTAAGGTTTCCAACAAATCGGCAAATTGCACGGCTTTTTTTTGCGCATTCACATAAGCCAAAACGCCTTGATGGCGCAAACTTTCTATTTTTTTGTTGTTTTTAAAATTGTCAAAACGCACTTCAATTTGGTTGATTTTGGCGTATTCCAAAACCGATTTTGCGCGTGAATCTGCGCGTTTTTCATCCAACAAAACAAGTTCAATGCTTTTTGGATGTTGTTTTAATCTTGCCAAAACCGCATGAAAACCATAAATAAAATTTGCCATTTTTTTTAAATGTAAAAAACAAAAACTTTAAAAATTTATTTTTCCACGGTCAACGCCAAAAAAATTTAAATTTAATTTTAATTTTATTTAAATTTTAAATTGTAAAAAAAAATTTTCGGTTGACCGTGGATTTTTTAAAAACCCAAGCATTTTCAAATGGATGGTGGATTTTTTTCTTCGCGTTTTTGGTTGCGCTTTTGAAAAACTTGCACAAATGCGCCTTCCGGAATGCGTTTTAATTTGGGAGCAGGCGCATTCAAATTGTGTTTTTCAATTTCTTCTGCGTAATAAATCAAAATGCGGCTGCTTTTTGCCCAAAAACTTTGGTCTAAAAAAAATCCTTTTTGAACCAAAAGCGTTTCCAACTGCATCAAAGAATGTTCGTGCAAGTTGTATTCCACTTGCAAAATGCCATTGCCCAAATTCACCACCTTCACGTTTTGTTCTTCTAAAATTTTTTGTGCATCTTGGGCTTGTGCCGACAACAAACGCGAAAATTGAATTTCGCGCACTTTTTTAAGAACGCGCGCATCGGTTTGCATTTTTTTCCTTTCAAGGTGCTTTTTGTTTTAAAAGAGAAAGCGCTTTTTGGAATTGAAAATCGTTTTGGCTGCCAAATTCCAAACGGCGCACAGCTTCATCGGCTTCTTTGTTGCCGTTTTTCACATCCATTTTGGGCGCGTCTTGTTCTTTTTGGTTTTTCAAATGCCCGGTTAAATCGGCTTCTCTTAAACGCAAACCCGTGCCTTTTTCGGTTTCTTCAATTAAAACATCGGGCGTAATGCCTTTGGCTTGAATGGAGCGGCCTTTGGGCGTGAAATAACGCGCAGTGGTTAATTTAATTCCAGTATTGTTGGGCAAAGGCAAAATGGTTTGCACCGAACCTTTGCCAAACGTTTGTGTGCCCACAATTTGCGCGCGTTTGTAATCTTGCAGTGCGCCTGCCACAATTTCAGATGCCGATGCCGAACCGCTATTGACCAACACCACCATCGGCAATTTGCGCACGCTCATCGGTAAAGAATCAATGGGATCTTTTTGGTTGGCACGCAAATAAAATTGTCCGCGTGAAAAAAATTCTTGACGCGATTCCGGCGTTCTGCCATCGGTTGAAACAATTTTAAGATTTTTATCCAAAAAAACACTGGAAACACCAATTGCCGCATTCAATAAGCCACCCGGATCATTGCGCAAATCCAACAAAATGCCTTTTAAAGTGGTTTCTTGATTCAAACGATTCAAATATTTGACCAAGTCTTCCAACGTATTTTCTTGAAATTGCGTAATGCGCACCCAAGCATAATGCTCATCTACTTTTTTGGCTTTCACACTTTTGACGCGAATGACTTCACGTTTTAATTGAAATTCCAAAGGTTCTTTGGTTTTTTCACGCATAACGGAAATTTTCACCACCGTGCCGGGTTTGCCGCGCATTTTTTTAACCGCATCAATAAAAGACATTCCTTTAATTAAAGTATCGTCAATTTTAAAAATCAAATCACCGGACAAAAGCCCTGCTTTGAATGCGGGAGAATCTTCAATGGGGGAGACCACTTTGACCAAACCGTCTTCCATCACCACTTCAATGCCCAAACCGCCAAATTCGCCCTGCGTGGATTCTTGTAAATCTTTAAAAGCATCGTTATCCAAATAAGAAGAATGCGGATCCAATCGCGACAACATTCCAGAAATGGCATTGGAAATCATCTCTTTATCAGAAACCGATTCCACATAGCCTTGTTTAATGGCATTGTAAACTTGTGCAAAAGTTCGCAATTCTTCTATGGGCAAACCTGTTTTGGGCGCTGCCCAAACATTAAAACCCCACAACAAACTCAACAAACAAATGCTTTTGGTGATTTTTTTCATGCTCTTCACTTTTTTTCTACCCACAAAAACGGATCCAAAGGTTTGCCTTGATGGCGAATTTCAAAGTATACGCCAGATTGTGCATTTTCCACGTTTTGCCCGGATGTTGCCAAAATGTCGCCTTGTTGAACCCAATCGCCAATTTCTTTGGTAATTTCATCGTTGTGCGCATAAATAGACAAATACGAGGCACCGTGATCCACAATCACCAACAAGCCAAAACCACGCAACCAATCGGCAAAAACCACCCGACCATTGGCAACAGACAAAATGGCGTTGCCCACTTGTGCTTTTAAAAAAACGCCGTTGCCGCTTTTTTGGCGCGGTGCATTGGGAATAGGCCAAATCAATGCGCCTTTTTGAAACGGCGTGTTTTGCGTTAAAGAAAATTGCTGTAATTTATCTACCAAAACGCTTAAATTTTGCGCATCTTTTTCCAGCATCACAATGCGTTCTTGATGGTTTAACACTTCTTTTTGTATGGCAACAAGCAATGCCGATTTTTCTTCTTGTTGTGCTTTTAATTGCGCTTGTTTTTCCGTTGTTGTTTTTTCTAATGTTGCCAAACGTTCTTGTTCTTTTGCCAAATCATTCATCCACAATTCTTGTTGCACAATGTCTTTTTTTAAAGTATCCAAATTTTCTTTGCGCGCCTGATTCAAATGCTGCCAATAAAAATGATTGCGTTTGGCAGAATTGGGCGATTTTCCTTTTAAAATCAAAGCCAAATAATTGGGCTGCCCGGCAAGATATTGCGCATAAAACAAAGCCGACAACTCTTTTTTGGCTTGTTCATAACGCGTTTTGCCTTGCGCGATGTTTTGATTCAACTGGTCAATGTTGCGCAAAACTTGTTGTTTTTGCGCACGCAAATTGCGCAAAGTTTGTTCTATTTTTTTTGCGCCGCATTGGATTGTTTCACCGCAAATGCCAAATCGGTTTTTTCATTTTCTTTAAAGCGCAACAATTCTTGTGTTTTGGCTATTTCCGCGCGCAATTTTTCCAACTGAATTTTGGATTCTTCGGCACAAAGCAATGTGCTTAAAAAAAACAAGAACAAGACAAAAATGGTTTTCACGTTTTAATTTTTTTAAAAATCCACGGTCAACCCATTATTTTTTTGAAAAAAATGTTGGGTTGACCGTGGAAAAACATCAAATGGCCACCAACACGCGATTTTTTCCAGCATTTTTGGCGGCATACATTGCGGAATCAGCGCGTTTTAAAATATCGTCTTTGGCATCTTCTTCATGGACTTCGGTCACGCCCGCAGAAAAAGTAATCAACAATTTTTCATTGTTGTGCATAAAAATTTCTTTGGTTAAAGCGCGTTGCAAGCGTTGCAAAATCAGTTGTGCTTCATTGGCATCGGCGCCGGACAAAACAATCACAAATTCTTCACCGCCATAACGCGCAACCGAATCTTGCGGGCGCAAAAAATGTTTGCACGTTTTGGACAAATGTTTCAAGGCTTTGTCGCCCACGTCGTGCCCGTAATGGTCATTGAGTTTTTTAAAATTATCCAAATCCAACAAACCTACGCTTAGTTTTTGTTTGGAACGCAAAGCCCTTGCAATTTCTTGCAACATCACTTCATCCAAACCGCGGCGATTCAAAACGCCGGTTAAAGTATCGTGCCGCACCAAATCGCTGGTTTCTTCTAATGCTTTTTCCAATTCAAGAATGCGTTTTTGTGCTGTTGCCACGCGTTGTTTGGCAAGTTGCAAATCATCGCGCGCCGTTTGGGTTTGTTTTTGCATGGCACGAGTTTCAGAAATCACTTCATTGAGCAAACCATCTAATTCGCAGAGATTTTTGCTTTGACCAATTTTGTGCGCATAAACATTTAATTTGTCATGATAATCCGATGTCGATTCCGAAAAACCAGCAATTTGTTCTACAAAATCCGCCAACAAAGCCGTTAAAGAACCGCGCGATTCCAATAAATCAATTTTCATTTGCCCTTGTTTATACAATACATCGGACAATCGGCGTTCGGCTTCGCCTAAAACCCGCAAGGACAATGGTTTATCCACGACTTCTTGCACCAGATGCAACTGCCCGGAAAGCCAAGAATCATCAACGCTTAGGGCTTCCATATTTTCAATTAACAAGCGCACCAATTTGAAAATTCCTTCTTGCTGCGCACTTTGTTCTTCAATGAACAATTCCAACTGCCAATGCAAACGTTTCAAACGTTTTGCCAACAACGCACAATCTTCATTGCTTTTGGCATTGCACAAACTTTGTGCCCAATTTTCAGCTTCTTTGGCCAAGTTTGGATTTTTGGCCAAAAACGGCACCAAAACAGTTTGCACAAATTCTGCCAATAATTGCCGCAATTCCACAGAATCGGCATTTTTTAATTCTTTGTTTTCTTGATTATTTTCTTGATTTTCCTTGTGTTGTTGATTTTCATCCTCAACCAACGATTCTTCTTTTTTAGGATTGCCCCAAATGTGAATCAAACCTTGCATTTTTTGAAACAACAAATCCGGTGGCGTTTTTTTAATAGAAAGCAATGTTTTGAGCATTTCACGTTTTTTGGCCACGGTGAAATACAAATGATGCGATTCCAATGCGCGCAACAAATCTTCTAACAAATCGCCCCAATGCAAGGCTTCAATGGTGCGCAACTTGTTTAAAATTTGTTGCCAAGTTGCCAAATAGTTCGCCCAATTTTTTGCTTCTATGGCTTCTTCCAAATGATTTAAAACCGACAATTCTTTTTCTTCATGCAAGTTCAAAACGCCGTTTAATTCGCGCAATTCCTTTTGTGGAAAAGGTTTTTCTTCTTGTTGGCCGGAAATTTCGGCATAAATTTTTTGGTAGTTTTCAGGCGTGGGGGCAATGCCTTCTGTCATCATTTTTTGAATTGTTTCCTTTGCCCATTGTTTGATGGCAGAATTCATTTTAAAACTCCATTATTTTTTGGTATGATACAAAATTGTTTTGCCTCCTTAGCATGAAGGTCGTGCAGTTGACTTGTAATCATCAGGCGTTGGTTCGATTCCGACAGGAGGCACCAAAAAACATTGTGCTGGTGGCATTGTTTCTTTTGATTTTCCACGGTCAACCCAAAAAAAATTTCAAAATTTTTTTAAAATAAAAAAAATAAAACATCTACCGTGGAATTTTAACAAATTAAAACACACCTTGCGTTTTTAATTCCGCCAACAATTGCGCGTAATTGCGGGCGCCCGAACTATTGGCATTGTGCGTGAAAATATCGCGTTTTTGCAAAGGACTTTCGGCAACACGCACATTTTCAAAAATAATGGTTTGCAAAACTTCATCGCCATAAAGTGCTTTGATTTTGTGCAAAACATCAGCGCTCATTTTGCGATTTTTAACGTAACGCGTCAGCAGATAAAAACGCGGAATGCGGCGCTTCATCACAGGTTCCAAGGTTTCCAATGTGCGCGTTAATTTTTGTGCGGCATCCAGCGACAAATAATCGGTTGAAACAGGAATAATCAAACAATCGCAGGCAAAAAGCGCATTCAAAGCCAATACGCCAATATACGGACAACAATCTACAATCACAGCGCGTTTGGTATTGTGCACATCTTCTTCCCATTTCATCAAAGCCATGCGCAACTTGTTTAAAGCCAACAAACTTTTGCCAAAAATGGCATCGGCTTTTATCAAATGCAAGTGCGATGGCACAATTTCGCCCACGTTTTCAAAAGGCAAAATAATGTCTTTTAAACAGGCATTGTTTTGAAAAACATCAAAGATATTGATATGTTGCGCTTTTGGCGCAGGATGAATAATGCCAGACAAATGTCCTTGCGGGTCTAAATCAATTAAAAGCGGTTTTTCGCCATTCAACTTCAAAGCAGCCGCCAAATTGAGCGCCGTTGTGGTTTTGCCAACCCCGCCTTTTTGGTTAAAAATCGCAATTTTCATAACAAATCTCTTACTTTTTGCAGTGCTTTTCTTTACTATGCCATTTTTCCACATTTTTTGGGGAACAAAACAATGTCGCATTTGATGCACACTTACGCACGCTTGCCCGTTGCTTTTCAAAGTGGCAAGGGTTTGTTTTTAAAAGATTCTAATGCAAAAGAATATTTGGATACTTTTTCCGGCATTGCGGTCAATGCCTTGGGGCACGCGCATCCCAAATGGGTTCAAGCCATTCAAAACCAAGTGGCACTTTTAACGCATACCTCCAACATTTATGAAATTGATTTGCAAGAACAATGTGCGGAAAAACTCTGCCAACTCTCTGGCTTAAAAGAAGTGTTTTTTTGCAATTCTGGGTTAGAAGCCAATGAAGCCGCGTTTAAATTGGCACGATTTTTTGGGCATCGCATCAAAAACATTGCCAAGGATGAAACGCCTGAAATTATTGTGATGAGCCACGCTTTTCACGGGCGCAGTTTGGCAACCTTATCCGCCACAGCCAACCCCAAAACCCAAGAAGGTTTTGAACCTGTGGTATCTGGCTTTGTGCGCGTGCCTTTTGGGGATTTAAAAGCCATTCAAGCCGCCATTACGCCCAAAACCGCTGCGGTGATGTTGGAAGTTTTGCAAGGCGAAGGCGGCATTTATTTGGCAGATTCAGAATATTTAAAACAACTGCGCGCCTTGTGTGATGAAAACAATTTGCTTTTGATGTGTGACGAAGTGCAATGCGGAATGGCGCGCACCGGCAAATGGTTTGCTTATCAACATTCGGGCATTGTGCCGGATGTGGCAACATTAGCCAAAAGTTTGGGCAATGGCATTCCCGTTGGGGCGTGTTTGGCAGGCAATAAAATCAAAGGCTTGTGGCAAGCGGGCAACCACGGCTCCACCTTTGGCGGTAATCCATTGGCGATGCGTTCGGCATTGGCAACATTAGAAATTATTGAATCTGAAAATCTTTTGGAAAACGCCCAAAAAATGGGCGCTTATTTAAAATCAGCATTAGAAAAAGCATTGGCCAACACCCAAGGCGTTCACGAAGTGCGCGGTTTTGGCTTGATGATTGGCATTGCATTATCAAAACCCTGTGCGGATTTGGTTACAATGGCATTAAAAGAAGGTTTGTTGGTGAATGTAACCGCTGGCTCTGTTGTGCGGTTGTTGCCCGCCTTAATCATTTCTCAAAATGAAGCGGATGAACTTGTCGCCCGCTTGGTTCCTGTAATTCAACAATTTTTGCGCTTATGAATATCAAGCATTTTTTACAATTTTCCGATTTCACGCGGGATGAATATTTTTATTTGTTTGAACGCGCTGCGTGGATTAAAAAACAATACAAAACCTATCGGCAATATTGGCCATTGGCAGACCGCACGCTGGTGATGATTTTTGAAAAAGCAAGCACGCGAACCAGATTGTCCTTTGAAGCGGGCATTCAGCAAATGGGCGGTTTTGCGGTTTATTTAAACACGCGCGATTCACAACTTGGGCGCGGCGAGCCCATTGAAGATTCCGCACAAGTGATTTCCCGCATGAGCGATTTGGTGATGATTCGCACCTTTGAACAATCTATGGTGGAATGTTTTGCCAAAAATTCACGCGTGCCGGTGATTAACGGCTTGACCAACGAATTTCATCCTTGCCAAATTTTGGCGGATATTTTTACTTACCACGAACACCGCGGCAACATCGCCGGCAAAACGGTGGCGTGGGTTGGCGATGCCAACAATATGTGCAACACGTGGTTGCAAGCCGCTGAAATTATGGATTTTAAGGTTCACGTCTCTTCCCCCGAAGGTTACGGATTAGACCCCAAATTAAACGCCAACATTCCTAAAAATCGTTACCAAGTTTTTGAAAACCCAATGGATGCTTGCCGCGGCGCCGATTTGGTGACCACGGATGTTTGGACTTCTATGGGTTTTGAAGAAGAAAACGCCGCGCGCCAAAAAGCCTTTGCCAATTTTTGCGTGGATGAAAAAATGATGGCGCTTGCCAATAAAGATGCCATTTTTATGCATTGTTTGCCCGCGCACCGCGGCGAAGAAGTCACCGCATCGGTGATTGATGGACCGCAATCGGTTGTTTGGGATGAAGCCGAAAACCGCATGCACGCGCAAAAAGCCTTGATGGAATATTTGATTTTGGGGCAAGTGGAACGCGCTTAAAACTTTAAAAAAAATCCACGGTCAACCCAAAATTTTTTTCAAAAAAATAAAACGTTGACCGTGGAAAATTAAAAAATGATGCAAATTTTGCTCTCCCCTGCCAAAACTTTGGATTTTGAATCGGAAATTCCGCCCAAAATGCCACGCTCCACGCCGCATTTTTTAAAAGAAGCGCAAAATCTTGTTGGCATTTTAAAAAATTATTCCGCCAAAAACTTGGGCGCTTTGATGAACATCTCACCCGCGCTTGCGGATTTAAACCTGCGCCGATTTTCCCAATGGTCTGCCGATTCTCAAAACACCCGCGCGGCGATTTTTGCTTTTAATGGCGATGTTTATGAAGGATTAAACGCCAAAACGTTGAAAAACCCAGATTTTGCCCAAGATCATTTGCGCATTTTGTGCGGACTTTACGGTGTGTTAAAACCTTTTGATGCCATTTTGCCGTATCGCTTGGAAATGAAAACAAAGCTCAAAAACCAACAAGGCAAAGATTTATACGCGTTTTGGCATTGCAAAATTGCGGATTTTTTGGAATTGGAAGCGCCGAATTGTTTTGTGAATTTGACAAGCAATGAATACTTTAAAAGCGTTTCTCCATTTTTAAAATCGCCGGTGGTTAATTGCGTTTTTGAAGATGAAAAAAACGGCGTTTTTAAAACCATTTCTTTTTATGCCAAACGTGCGCGCGGTTTGATGGCGCGTTTTATGATTGAAAATCGCCTAACCAAACCTGCCGACTTGCGCGATTTTTGCGCAGAAGGTTACCAATTTTGCGACAATTCCACAGAAGAACTTTTGATTTTCCGCCGCAATGAACATTCTCGCCATTGATACTTCAACGCAACAAGCTTCTATTGCATTGGGCAATGAACAACATTTGCAATCGGTTTTGTTGGATTCCAATCTGGTGCATTCACAAACTTTGTTGCCGGCCATTGAAAAACATTGCGATTTATCACAAATTCAAGCCTTGGCGTTTAATCTTGGGCCGGGTGCTTTTACGGGACTTCGGCATTCTGCTGCCAGCATTCAAGCCTTGGCACTTGCACTGAACGTGCCTATTTTTGGTGTTTTGTCTTTTTGGGCAATGGCATTGCCTTTTTTAAAGAACAATCAAACGGTCAATGTGTTTTTGGATGCCCGAATGAATCAAGTTTATTGCGCTACTTTTGAAGGTTTTCAACTCAAAACCAATGCGCATTTGCAAGACATTTCCAATCTTGCTTCTTTTGAACAATCTCACACACTTTGCATTGGCAATGTGCATTTGCCTTTTGTGCAATACCAACAAGTGCAAGCGCAAAATGTGGCGCGGGCGGTTTTTTTGGGATTTGCGCAAACTTTAACGCCGGAAAATGCTTTGCCCGTTTATGTGCGCAACAAAGTCGCCCAAACCATTTTGGAGCGCAAACAATGTTAAATGTGCATTTGGCATCCATGAGTCGACAAGATGCCGATTTGATTTCGGCATTGGATTCATCGCTTAATCCATTTGCATGGTCGGCACAAAATTTTATAGATTCTTTAAATGCGCGGCACAGCGCTTGGCTATTAAAACAAAACAGCAACATCATTGGCTTTGCCGTGTGGATGCTTGTTTTGGATGAGGCGCACATTTTAAACATCGGCATTGCCAAAACCCATCAACGGCAAGGTTTGGGGGCGTATTTGCTAAACGAAATTTGCAAACAAAGCTATGCTTTGGGTGCGATGCGTTTGTTTTTAGAAGTGCGCGTTTCCAACACGCCGGCTTTGTCGCTTTATCATCATTTTGGTTTTAAAGAAATTGCGCGGCGCAAAAATTATTACCAATCCTCCAACGGCAATGAAGATGCCTTGATTTTATTAAGACTTTTACCTTTGGCAGAACACAATGCTTAAATATTCCAAAGACGCTTGGGCTATTTTTAAAGTTAAACCGTGGCAATTGCGCGAAGAATTTTCAAAAAAAAATGCGGTTGACCGTGGAAAAACGCATTTTCAACCTCAAACGCATTCCCATTTTGCATCGCAAAACCATGTTGCACGTTCATCGCAATGGAATGCTTTAAAAATGCAAGTTGCAAAATGTTCGGCATGTTCTTTTTATGAAAAACGCCAAAATATGGTTTTTGGCAAAGGTCATTGGAATGCGCCTGTGATGATTATTGGCGATGTGCCCAGCCAAGAAGACAATTTAACAGGCGAGCCGTTTTCAGGTCAAAATGGCCAAATGCTCTCGGCCATGTTGCAATCCATTGGTTTGGCGGAAAATTGTTGTTTTGTCACCCTTGCGATGAAATGCAAAGCGGAAAAACCTTCTCATTCTGATATTGTGGCTTGCCGCGCACATTTGATGCAACAAATACAACTTTTAAAACCCAAAGTCATTTTGTTATTAGGCAAAACAGCGGCATTTTCCGTTTTGGACGATTCACGCGATATCAAAGAATTAAGAGAAAATGTTTTTATGATAGAAAACGCACACACTTTGGTCAGTTTTCATCCCGGACATTTGTTTTTAAAACCAGAAGACAAAAAATGGGTTTGGTTGGATTTGTTGCGTTTTAAAGCGCTTTTGGCGCAAAAACTT
The DNA here is from genome assembly GCA_050872585.1 of Rhodocyclales bacterium. Lineage (GTDB taxonomy): Bacteria > Pseudomonadota > Gammaproteobacteria > Burkholderiales > Rhodocyclaceae > SFHR01. The sequence continues at coordinate 11,411 of JBNMHE010000027.1, forward strand.
TAAAATAAACGCTTTTTTTAAAGGATGAAAAAGCGTGAATGTGCTGTTTGAAGATGGCGGACAAGTCAAAGCAGGTTTGGTTTTAAGTCAAACCGATGCGGCTTTGCAAATTGAAATGCCATCGGGCAAACGCACCAAAATCAAAAATACCCATGTTTTAATGCACTTTCAAACACCTTCTTCAAAAGAAATTTTTCAACTGGCACAAACTTTATCGGATGAAATTGCGCCAGATTTTTTATGGGAATGTTTGTCCGATGCGGAATTTTCTTTTGAAGATTGCGCCAAAGAATACTTTGGCAAAACGCCCTTGCCGGAAGAATCTCTTGCCATTTTGCTTGCTTGTCAAGCCGCCCCCATTTATTTTCATCGCAAAGGCAAAGGTCGCTTTAAAAAAGCACCCCAAGAAATTTTAGAAAAAGCCTTGCAATCCCAAGCCAAAAAAGAATTAGAAAAAAAACAAATTCAAGAATGGGTGGCTTTGCTGAAAAACAACCACGTGCCAGAAGAATTAAAACGCGCAAAACAACTGCTTTTGTGCGCCAAAAATCGCCAAAATAAAGAATGCAAAGCCTTTGATTTATTTTTAAATGAAAACAACGAATTACCTGAAAATGCTTTGTTGCGTTTGAATATTTATCCCAATGCTTATCAACTCCATTGGGAAAAATTTATTGATGAAGAATTAAACGGCAAAAAGGACGATTTTCCAGCCCAAAATTGGACATTAAACACGCCCGATTGGCCATTTTCAGAGGTTCTTGCCTTTTCTATTGATGATTTAAGCACCACCGAAATTGACGATGCATTTTCGGTTAGCTTTTTACCAAACAACCAAACCCGCATTGGCATTCACATTGCTGCACCGGCCGCCGCTTTTGATTTGGATTCTCCTTTGAATCACATTGCGCAAAATAGGCTTTCCACGCTTTATTTGCCCGGCGAAAAACGCACCATGTTGCCAGACGAAGTTGTGATGCATTGCACCTTAAATGAGAACAAAATTGTGCCGGTGGTCTCGCTTTATTTGTTGGTGAATGAACATTTTGAAATTGTGGAATTTGAAAACAAGTTAGAAAAAATCAAATTAAGTCAAAACTTGCGCATTCAACATCTGGAACCGTTTTTTAACCATGAAACCTTAGCAAACTTAAAAAACGATTTTCCTTTTGCCCAAGAATTGCTTTTTTTGTGGCAATTTGCACAAAAACAAAATGCTTTGCGCGGCAAAAACAACCAACAAGGTCAAGCAGATTTTAATTTTGAAGTCAGCGGCAATTTAAACCAACCGCAAACTTGCCAAATCAACATTACCGAGCGAAAGCGCGGTACAGTCATTGATATTTTGGTTTCGGAATTAATGATTTTGGTCAATGCTTTTTGGGGAAAAACTTTATCAGACAATCAAACGGCGGGCATTTTCCGCAGTCAAACAACAGGGCGCGCACGTTTTTCCACCAAAGCTTTGCCGCATGAAGGTTTGAATGTTCAACACTATGTTTGGGCAACGGCACCACTTCGCCGATACAGCGATTTAATCAATCAAAGGCAACTTTTGGCATTGCTCAACAACCAAAAACCACCTTTTTCCGCCAAAAGTGCCGAATTGTTTGCCAGCTTGCGCAATTTTGAAGCCACTTACAATGCTTATGCCGAATTTGAACGCACGATGAAACGTTTTTGGTCATTAGAATATCTGCGTCAAAATCAAATCCAAACGCTCACAGCCGAAGTTTACAAAGAAAATGCATTGCGTTTGTTGCATTTACCGCTTTACCCCAAAGTGTTTAACTTGCCCAATGGTTTAAAATTAGGCTCTTTGGTTTTGTTGACCATAGAATCACTTGATTTTGCAACGCTTTCTCTTTATGCCCGATTTTTAGCGCAAACCAACGAATAAAAAGGATTTTCAATGAAAGATATGCCGGAAAACAATCGCTTAATGTTGGCCATCACCATTTCTTTAATTTTGCATGCCTTGGTATTAAGTCTGCATTTTGCTTTCCCAGAAGCAAGCAAATCCTTACAAAAACACGCTTTGGATGTGATTTTGGTCAATGCCAGAACCAAAGATGCGCCTTTGGATGCCAAAGCCATTGCGCAGGCCAATTTGGATGGCGGCGGCAATACCGATGAAGACAGAAGAATCAAAACACCTTTGCCTTTGCAACCAGAAATGAATATTGGTCAAGCATTGGAGCAAAAGGAACAACAAGTTAAGGAATTGGAAATTGCACAAAAAAAATTAGCCAGCAAATTAACCAAAAGTTTGCATTCCGCACCGCAAAATGTGCAATCAGAACGTGCCAAACAAGGGCAAGATTTATCTGAAACCGCGCGCGCAATGGCGCGTTTGGAAGGCGAAATTTCTTTGAGCATAGAAGAATACGCCAAACGTCCGCGCCGCAAATTTTTGGGCGCTTCCACCAAAGAATCACATTACGCACAATATGTGGAAAGTTGGCGACAAAAAGTAGAACGCGTAGGCACATTGAATTATCCACCCGAAGCCCGCGGCAAATTGTATGGCTCGCTTTTATTGACTGTTGCCATTCGCTCCGATGGCACGGTGGAGCGCGTGCAAATTGTGCGTTCATCGGGTTACAAAATTCTGGACAAAGCCGCTTTGCGCATTGTGCAACTTGCCGCACCTTTTCCGGCTTTTCCTAAAAATATCAAAAAGGAAACCGATGTTTTGGAAATCACACGCTCGTGGTCATTTACGCATGGCGACCAATTAACCGCCAATTAAATCCACATCCATTCAAGCAAAAAAATCCACGGTCAACTTGTTATTTTTTTGAAAAATTAAAAAAAATAAATAAATTAAACGTCGACCGTGGATTTTTAAAAACCACAAAAAAAGCGAACCATTGGTTCGCTTTTTTGAACTGCATTCTTTTGGAAGAAACGCTGAAATTAAAAAATTATTTCAACTTGACTTCTTTATAAAGCACGTGTTTGCGCGCTTTGGGGTCAAATTTCATTAATTCCAATTTGCCCGGAGCGGTTTTTTTGTCGCCCTTGGGTTGTTTGTTTTTGGATTTGGACGTGGTGTAAAAATGCCCCGTTCCAGCCGTAGATTCCAATTTAATTTTATCCCGTCCACCTTTTGATGCCATTTTGCACTCCTTTAAATTTCACCTTTGGCGCGCAAATCAGAGAGCACCAAATCAATGCCTTTTTTATCAATAATGCGCAAACCCGCAGTAGAAACGCGCAAACGCACAAAACGATTTTCACTTTCAACCCAAAAACGGCGGTAATGCAAATTGGGCAAAAAACGCCGTTTGGTTTTGTTATTGGCGTGGGAAACATTGTTTCCAACCATTGGGGCTTTTCCCGTGACTTGGCAAACTCGCGCCATTTTTTTACTCCCGCATTCAAAAAATTGAAGATTTTAACAAATAAGAAAAAGTTTAAGCAAGTTTATGTTGGATTTTCCGGGGTAGATGATGCGTTTTTATAGGCATCAAAAGAAGAATTTTGATTTTTATCCAACTCAGTTGGTTCTTTATTTTCAGCCGATTTCACCAGTTTGGGAAAACCCGCTTTGTCTAAAAAAACATGCCATTGTTCTTCATTCCACCCTTTGAAAATATCATTGCCCACGGTCATAGACGGCACCAAATTTTCACCCACTTGTTTGATAATCCATTGCTCGTCTAATTCATCTTTGATGACTTTTTCATTAAAAGCAATGCCGCGCTCTTTTAATAAAGTGCGCGCCAAATCGCAAGGCTGGCCACATTCTTGTGAGGTGTAGAGCATCACAGTGAAGTATTTGAAATTTTTAGCCGAACGCGTGGGACGTTTGACCGTACGCGTTACTTTTCTTGTGCCTTGGGAAATATCCACAAAACGCGATTCTGTTGCACTGCGCGGTGGCGGCGAATCAGTAACGTGTTGTCTGCCCTTGGCATCCGTCCAACGATAAACTTGTGCTTGCGCAGAAAATGCCACGAGCAAACCCAAAAATAAGCCTATCCATTTTTTTAACAACATCGTTACTCCATTGCATTGTGTTTCAAAAGTGCATCCAATGTTGGTGCACGTCCCCGAAAAGCCGTAAAACATTCTAACGCCAAACGCGAACCACCACGGCTTAAAATTTCATCCAAAAAACGCATCGCCATAGCACGATTAAAAATATCGCCGGTTTCTTCAAAAGCGGCAAAGGCATCGGAAGACAAAACTTCTGCCCATTTGTAACTAAAATAACCGGCGGCATAACCACCAGAGAAAATATGCGAAAAACTATGCAAAAAGCGATTTTCTTGAATGCTGGGCAAAACGGCGCATTGTTGGCGCACCGCATTTAAAAGATGGTGTATGTTTTCTTTTGAGACTTCAAAATGCGCATGCAACAACAAATCAATTAAAGCAAATTCCAATTGCCGCACAAAAGACAAGCCACTTTGAAAGTTTTTGGCAGAGCGCATTTTGTCAAACAAATCTTGGGGCAAAACTTCATGGGTTATTTTGTGCGCACTCATTTTTTTTAACACATCGTAATGCCAACAAAAATTTTCCATAAATTGTGAAGGCAATTCCACGGCATCCCATTCCACATGGCGAATGCCTGATACCGCCACTTCATCCACTTGACTTAATAAGTGATTCAAAGCGTGTCCCATTTCGTGAAACAAAGTCAGTATTTCATCAAAACGGAAAAATGCACCTTGCGGATGAAAACTAAAATTGCACACAATCAAAGCAATAGGCAAAATAATTTTGCCGCAAGGCAAGCGCTCACGCGTTCTTAATTCATTCATCCACGCGCCAGCTTGCTTGTTGTTGCGCGCAAACAAATCCAAATAAATAAACCCCAAAGCTTTGCCATTTTTTTGCAATTCAAAAAAACGCACCGATTTTTCCCAAACGCTGGTTTTTTTCTCTACAAAATCAATATCGTATAAACGTTTCACACACAAAAAAAGACCACTTAAAACTTGATTTTCCGGAAAATAATCCCGCACTTGTTCATCCGAAAATGCAAAGCGTTGTTCTTTTAATTTTTCACTGGCAAACGCCACATCCCAAGGTTGTAAATCATTGATTTTTAAATCATTTTTTGCAAATTCTTTTAATTCTTGCGCATCTTTTTGGGCAAAAGGATGGCTTTTTTTAATCAAATCTTCTACAAATGCGTGCGCTTTTTCAAATGTGCCTGCCATTTTGGTGTAAGTGGAGCAATCGGCAAAATGGGCAAAATCCAACAAATGTGCTTCTTCGGTGCGTTTTTTTAAGATCTCTTCCATCAACATGGAATTGTCAAAATCGGGCGTAAATTCGCTGGCACGCGAAACATAAGCGCGATACATTTTTTCTCTTAAAGCGCGGTTATTGGCGTATTGCATAATGGGCAAATAACACGGCATTTGCAGATTCAA